>NZ_JBHXBG010000044.1:0-30094 GCF_042726755.1 Promicromonospora sp. NPDC060271
GAGTCAGGTCCGCAGGCACCATTTCGAAACATGTCCTAAGTCTGGTCGTAGCGTTCGCGCGCGACCAGCACCTCGGCGATGTGGGCCTCGGCCCACTGCCCGAGCGCGCTCAGCGGCTCCTGCAGCGTGCGCCCCAGGTCGGTGAGCTCGTACTCCACCCGGGGCGGAACCTCGGCGAACGCCTGCCGGCTGACCAGCCCGTCGCGTTCCAGGTCACGCAGCGTCTCGGTGAGGACCTTTCCGCTGATGCCCTCGACCGCGCTCTTCAGGTCCCCGAAGCGGGCCGGGCCGCGGGACAGCATGATCACGATCATCGCCGTCCACTTGTTGGCGATCCGCGCCAGCGACGTGCGCGATGGGCACGTCACCGTGAGCACGTTCCAGTCAGGTTCGTATGACATAGGTCACAGTGCTCCGATGGTTACGTTGTAGTGACTGGTTTCGAATAGTGACTATAGGCGGGAAGCCGGAACCACACACAAGGGAGAGTCTGATGACCGAGTCCAGCACCGCCGCGATCGCCCAGCAGTACTACGAGGCCATGTCCGTCGGGGACATCGCGACGGGAACCGCGCTCTTCGGCGCCGACATCGTCTGGCACCAGCCGGGCCGCAACCGCTTCTCCGGTGCGCACGACGGCGGGGCGGCCGTCGGCGCGCTGCTCGGCGGGATGGCGGCAACGTCCGAGGGGACCTTCGAGCTGCGGTTCACCGGCGAGCCGATGATCAACGGCGCGCTGGCCGCGATCCCGGTCCACTTCTCCGGCAAGCGTGAGGACGCGGCGATGTCGATGTCGGGCGTCGACGTGCTCCGCGTCGAGGGCGACAAGATCGTGGAGATGTGGCTGTTCTCGGCCGACCAGGAGGCGGAGGACGCCTTCTGGGGCAGCCCTGAGGCGCCCTAGGCCTTGACGACCGTTCCCTCGAGCGCGAGGCCGGTGCCGAGGCCGACCATGGCGACGCCGCCGGTGACGCTCAGGTGGTCGAGCCGCCTGGGGTTGCGGGAGAACCACGTGCGGGCCTGGCTCGCGACCAGGGCGAGGATCGAGTCCTGGCAGAGCGCCAGGGCGCCGAACAGCAGCCCGAGGAGCAAGAGCTGAGGGGTCGCCGGAGCGGCGTCGTTCATGAACTGCGGGAGGAACGCCGCGAAGAAGACGATGGTCTTCGGGTTGGTCGAGCCGACGACGAACCCGGCCCAGACCGCGCGCCACGGGCTCGCGGCGCGGGTCGTGTCGGGCGAGGCAAGGGCGAGGCGGGCGTCGGCGCGGTGGCGGATCGCCTGGATACCCAGGTAGATCACGTAGCCGGCGCCCACCAGCTTGAGCACCGTGTAGGCGACGGCGGACGCCTCGACGAGCGCGCCCAGCCCGACCGCGACGAACGCCACCTGGACCAGCAGGCCCAGCGCGTTACCGCTCACCGACAGGAGCGCGTCGCGGCGGCCGACCGTCAGGGCGCGACCGATCGCGAAGAGGACGCTGGGTCCGGGCAGCGCGATGAAGACTACGGACGCCGCGATGAAGGCGAGGAGCTGGGCGGTGGTCGGCATGCGGTCAGCGTAGCGACGAGTTCATGGGCGGTCGCCGGATTTGTCGGCCGAGCTCGCGGCGATGAGCTCCCGCGCGAACATCCACGAGTCGGCCTCGAGCCGGGAGTCCTGCCGCGGCAGGGAGGCGCACACCGCGCGTGCGTCGAGCGGCCGCGCCGCTGCCTCGGTGATCACCGAGGCGAGCAGCTCGCCCACCGAGGCAGCGGGGATGACACCGTGCCCGTTGCGCCGGAGCCAGTCCGCTATCCCGGTCTCGTCGGTGGTCACCACCGTGCAGCCGTGCGCGAGCCCCTCGACGATCGGCAGGCCCACCTGCTCGCGCCACGCGGCCTGGCGGCGGGAGGGCAGCACCACCACCGACGCCCTCCGCAGCTCCGCGTGCACGACGTCGCGCGGCGGGTCTGCGATGACTCGCACCCGGCTGTCCGCCCGCGCGGCCGCGTAGGCGTCGTCGAGCAGCGCCCCGCGCCCCACCACGGTCAGGACGGCGTCCGGCGAGCGGTGCCGCACCGTCGCCCAGGCGGCCAGCACCGAGTCGAACCCCTTGCGGGCCGAGAGGTCACCAAGGAACAGCACGCGGCCCGGCGTCTTCTCGCCGTCGAGCAGGCAGTCGCAGACGGCGGGCAGCGCCTCGATCGTGGTCCAGCGCAGGCTGCGGCGGCCCGCGATGCCGAAGACGGTGCCGTAGAGCTGGCGCGCGGTCTCCGTGCCGAACACGACCCGGTCGAGCCGCAGCCAGATCCAGCGCGCGAGGATCAGGTCCAGCCGCCTGCCCAGCCGTGGCCACCAGGCGGTGGGCCGCGGGAGGGTACGCGGGTCGACGTTGCCTATCGCATAGGCGACGATCCGGGTGCGGCGACGTCGGACGAGGTCGCTCAGGAGCAGCGCGGCGAGGACCGCGGCGGACCGGCGCACGCAGTCGATGGCCGCAGGCTCGTTGATCTCGACGATCTCGTACCCGTTCCGGGCGACGAGCCACGCGGAGCGGAGGTCACCGGCCTGCTGCGGGCGTACCTCCGCCACCAGGTCCTCGTCGAAGTCGTACCGGCTCTCCTGGTACAGGATGTCCGCCGGGGTGAGCGCGAGAGCGCGTTCGAGGTGGGCCGTGCGCAGGGTCTTGTAGACGCGCACGTCGCGCGTCCTGCCGTCACCCGGCTCGCTCATCGGCCGTCCCGAGATCGGCGACGACAGGGGGGATCGGCCGCGGCGCGGGGCCAGGGGTCAGCCGTGCGCCGGGGCCGGGGACACCGCCGGGCCCGTGGATGGTGTCGGGTCCCGGGATGCCCTCGGGGCCAGGGACGACGCCGCCACGCGGGACGCCGCCCGGACCGGAGGTCTTGCCGAGGACCGGCGCGATGCCGGGGCCGGGGATGCCGCTCGGCACCTTGCCGGCTCCGGGCACGGCGCTGATCGTGCCGGTGATCGGCGGCAGGTCGAGCGTGTCGTGGTGGCGCCGGCCCGGGAGGAACCGCAGCTTCCTGCGCCGGTTGGTGCTGTAGCCGTAGTAGGAACCGCCGGGGCCCGACCGGGGTGCGAACGCCAGGATGAAGCCGAGCACCCGCGCCTCGACCCGGGCGAGCGAGTGCATCGCCTGGGTGAGCTGCTGGCGGCGCACGCGGCGGGCTCCGACGACCACGACCACGCCGTCGGCCATGGTGGACAGGACCGCCGCGTCGGAGACGGGGAGCAGCGGCGGCGCGTCGATGATGACGACGTCGTAGGCCGCGCGGGCCGCTGCGATCAGGTCCCGCGTCGCGTCGGAGGCGATGAGCTGGTGCGGGTTCGGCGGGATGGGTCCGAGGGGCAGGACGTCGAGCGGGCCGGGGCCGTACCGCTGGACCAGGTCGGTCATGGCGGACCGGCCGACCAGGGCGGTGGTGAGTCCGGCGGCGTCCTCCAGGCCGAGCACGGTGGCGACGGACGGGCGGCGCATGTCGCAGTCGATCAGCAGCACGCGGCTGCCGCTCTCGGCGAAGGTCGAGGCGAGGTTGATCGCCGTCGTGGACTTTCCCTCGCCCGGCACGCTCGACGTCACGACGAGGACCCGCGCGGGTGTGGTCGCGTCGACGAACGAGAGGTTCGTCTGGACGCGGCGGTAGGCCTCCGCCCGGGTGCTCAGCGGCTCATGGGTGGCCGGCACACGCGCGGCCTTGCGCTTGACGAGGGGGATCGAGCCGAGGAGCGCGGTGCCCTCCGACACGACCTCGAGGTCCTGCGACGACCTGATCCGCGTGTCCACGACCGCCCAGAGCAGGACCAGCGCGACGCTGATCGCGAGACCTCCCGCGCCACCGGCGGCCACCAGGAGGCGGGTCCGGGGCGCGGACGGGTACCGCGGGACCTCCGCCGACGAGACGGTGGTCACCGCGATGGCCTGCTCGCCCGTCGGCGTGGCCGGCGACAGGTCGACGACGGTCAGGGAGAGCTGCTTGGCGACGGCGTTGGCGATCACCGCGGCGCGTTCGGGGTCGCCGTCGTCGACCTTGATCTCGATGATCGAGGTGTTCAGCGGCGAGTCGGCGGAGACGGCGCCGGCGAGGTCACGGCCGGTGACGTCCGGGCCGAGGCCTGCCGCGACAGGGTCGAGCACGACGGGCATGTCGGTCAGCGCGGCGTAGGACTCGATCAGGTTCTTCACGTACGTGGAGCCCTGCAGCAGGTCGCTCGTCGACTCACCGGTGTTCAGCGACACGTAGACCTTGGCCGTCGCGGTGTAGGACGGCGGTGTGGACCAGGCATAGCCGAACGCGGCGAGTGCCCCGACGAGCGCCGTGCAGACGATCACCGCCCAGCGCCGCCGCAGCACGTTCGCGTATTCGGCGAGTTCCACGTCCTGCCTCCTGTCTCTTTCTATGTCTTGTACGTCGTCCGGTGGTTCGTGGCTGGTCGTCGGCTCGGGTCAGGCCCTGCCGAGGTGCGACGAGTGCCGCGGCTGGGTGAGCGGCTGCGGGCCGGAGCGCGGGGTGGGCGCGCTCAGGAGCCAGGGCTGGCGGCCGGTGCCGAGCACGCCGCACACGGTGTCGGTCGCCGACCAGATCCGGTCGAACACGCGCCGGAAGGCCTTGTCGCCGCGGCCGTAGGGGTCCTCGATGTCGAGCGTGCGGTTCCACGCCGAGTGGTTCAGGCGCTCCAGGCTCACGAGCTCGGGCACCCGGGCCCACCGGGTCGCGTCGTCGGTGGCGGAGCGAGGGCCGGGCGACGTGCTCAGCACGTGCGCCAGCTCCAGCAGGGTGAACGTCCGCCGGACGGCCTCAGGGACGGCCCGCACCACCGCGGAGCGCTGGGCGCGCGTCATCGTGATGATGACGGTGGCGGTGCGGATCATCTCCGGCGTGAGCTGGCGTGCGGTGAACTGGCCGCTGTCGAGCCCGCGCGACTGCAGCAGGCTCGCCATGTGGGACTCGATGGGTTCGTCGGCGCGCGCCCGGATGCCCGCGCTGCTGACCTGGACGGTGCCGTCGGTGCGGGCTGTGAGCAGGCGCGCCAGGACCGGGGAGCGACAGATGTTCCCCGTGCACACCGTAAGGATTGTCGTAGCCATATGGAGCCCAGCATGCCGTGGCCCTATGTCCGGTAGTAGCCGAACCACGTACTTTCACCCGAAGGTCACCCGTTCAGGGTGCCGTGACCGACTCGCTCGCCTGCGATCGGTGTGGGTCTGTGTGCATTCGTGGGGGTGAACTGCACGTTCACCCGCTCAGATGTCCGTGTTGGGCAGCGTTGGAAACACAGCCCTTCTAGCCTCTCAGGCATGACTGTGGTCGGTTATGCGCCTGGCGCCTGGGACCTGTTCCACGTAGGCCACCTGAACGTGCTGCGGCACGCGAAGGGTCGCTGTGACTATCTGGTGGCAGGTGTCGTCGACGACGACATGCTGGAGCTCGCCAAGGGGCGCCGCCCTGTCGTGCCGGTCATCGAGCGTGCGGAGATCGTGCGCCACATCGCGTTCGTCGACGAGGTGTTCATCGAGACCCAGCCCGACAAGATCGAGACGTGGCGCCGCCGCCCGTTCGACGTGTTCTTCAAGGGCGACGACTGGAAGGGCACCGACAAGGGGCTCGAGCTGGAGCGCCGGTTCGCCGACGTCGGCGTGGAGGTCATGTACTTCCCGTACACGGTGCACACCTCGAGCACCGCGCTGCGGCGCACGCTGGACGTGCTGAACGGGCACCGGGACCACGCGAGGCAGGGCCGGAAATAAGCGTGTGCGGGCGCCGTCGTCGGGCATAACGTCGATCCCGTGAGCGAGACGGCGCGCGACGACACGACCACGACGACCACCGACGACCCGAGCGACGGCTTGTTCCCCGAGAGCGTGGCCGCCGAATACGACGGGCCGGAGGGCGCGAACACCCCCGAGGCGACAGCCCCGGTCGTCGAGGTGCTGGCAGACCTGGCCGACGGCGGCCCGGTGCTGGAGCTCGCGATAGGGACGGGCCGGATCGCGGTGCCGCTGGCCGCACGTGGCGTCCCCGTGAGCGGCATCGAGCTGAGCAAGGCCATGGCCGCCCGGATCGGCGGCAAGCCGGGCGGCGAACGGATCGAGGTCACGACCGGCGACATGACCTCCACCCTGTTCGACGGCGCCGTGGCGCCCGGCGAGTTCTCGCTGGTGTACCTGGTCTTCAACACGATCGACAACGTCACCACCCAGGACGGGCAGGTCGACGTCTTCCGCAACGCGGCCGCGCACCTGCGGCCCGGCGGGCTGTTCCTCGTCGAGGTGGTCATCCCGGGCCTGCGGCGGATGCCGCCCGGCCAGGACACCGTGCCGTTCACCGTCGCACCGGACGACGGGGGCGGGTACGTCGGCTTCGACCGGTACGACGTCGCGACGCAGCTCTACACGTCGAACCACGTCACGGTGACCCCGGACGGCGGCCGGTTCCACGTGGTCCCCTTCCGGTACGCGTGGCCGGCGGAGATGGATCTCATGGCTCGCATCGCGGGCCTACGGCTCAAGCACCGGTGGGCGGACTGGGACCGGGCCCCGTTCGAGCACGAGAGCACCAAGCAGGTCTCCGTGTGGGAGAAGGTCTGACGGCGACGGCCGCACCGTCGTCGTCGCCGCCTCAAGGAGCCGGTCTCCGTGCCGCGTGCGCCGCGCAGTCGCGCCGGACGATCTCGATCACCAGGTCCGTGGTGCGGTCGAGGTAGCTCCGTCCGTCGGCGAGGTGCGCCGTCGGGCTGATGTAGCCGAGCGGCCCGATGTGTGCTGCTGGGTCGAGCGAGTGCACGGTGACCTTGCCCGCCTCGTGCGCCCGGTTCCAGGCGCTGCGGCGGAACAGTCGCCAGCGTTCGGGGAAGAGCCAGGTGCTCACGCCCTCTATCCAGTCGTTCGAGCTGGTGAGGCGGTGCAGGTGGACCGCGTGCGTGAGGTCGTTGGCGCCGTTGTGGAACCCGCCCAGCGTGATCACCCAGATCGGCGCCCGCAGCTCGGTGAAGATCCCGTCGACCGCCCCGGTCGCCACCTGGGCGCCACCGCTGTAGCTGAGCAGCACCACCGGTATGCCGCTGCCCGGCTCGTAGCCCGCGAGGCGGAGCTGGTCGGCGATCTGGGCGCCTACCGCGCGGTTGTACAGCGGCCGGTACCGGCGGTCCGCTGCGACGAAGATCTGCATGACGTTGTGCAGGAACAACGTGATGCCGACGTGTCGGCGTAGCCAGTCCCAGACCGGTCGGCCCACGAGCGGGTCGGCGAGCGGTGAGTAGGGCTGGACCTGGCCGAGCACGCGCAGCTCCGGTGCGCCGGCGATCACCGCCTGGACGAGCTTGCCGCCGTCGCGCGTGTCGCTGAAGCGGCGCTTGCCGATGCCGTCCAGGTAGACGAGGTACGCGGCGGGCGGACGGCGGGGGTCCGCGCCCCTGGCGTACGGCTCGTCCTTCGGCAGCCGGGACGCCTGCGCGCGCCAGCCGACGGTGTAGACCATGAGCTCGTAGCGTGCCAGCAGGCCCTCCGCGAGCAGGACCGGGCCGAGCGCCACCAGGACGACGAGCAGCAGGATCTCGGTCACGCGACCACCACCTCGCGTTCGCGCGCCCCCGCGACGACCCGGGCGGTCAGGCGGCGGACGACGTCGACGGTCGCGGCGAGCCCGATCCCGGCGGCGGCGACGCACCCGGCCGCCACCCACCAGCCCAGTCCCGTCTCCGCGGCGAGCGCGCCGGCCAGCCCCGCCCCGACCCCGGCGACGAGCAGCAGGTGCAGGAACGGGCCGAGCAGCGGGAACGCCAGCACGGCGGCCAGGAGCAGCGGAGCGACGAGGGCCGGCGTCCAGACCAGGCCGGAGGTGCTGGGCAGCCGGCCCGGCCCGACGAGGTCGGCGACCGTCCACGCGGCCACCGGCCACAGCGCGATCACCGTTCCCTCGACCACGGTGCCTGTCACCATCAGCCCGGCGACGAGCCGCCGGGACAGCCGGGGCCGGCGAGCCACCAGGGGCAGCACCCGTCCGGCACTCTCGGACAGGCCGGCGAGCACCAGCAGCGCCACGAGCGTCGTCGACATGGTCAGCGCCCGGTCGCCGGTTGGCGTCGGCCGCCGACGCGCTCGAGGTACCGCTCGAGCTCGTCGGCAGCACGCAGGTAGCCGCCCGCCTGTCGCTGGGCGTCGCGCTGGACGCCTGCCGCCTGGCGGAAGCGCGGCTCGTCGAGCAGGCGCCGCGCGAGGTCCCGCACCGTCCGGGTCGTAGCGTCCCTGGTGCGGAGCGCGAGGCCCGCGCCGAGGTCGACGACCCGCTGGGCCACGAGCGGCTGGTCGGCGCCCTGCGGGACGACGAGCGTCGGCACGCCTGCCTGCATCGCCTCGTTGACGCTGTTCATGCCGCCGTGCGTGACGAAGAGCGCGGCCTGGTCGAGCACCTGCAGCTGCGGCACGGACCGCCGCGCCAGCACGTTGGCGGGCAGCTCGCCCAGCCCGGCCGGATCCGTGCGCCCGGTGGCCACGACCACCGTGCCGCCCAGCGGCGCCAGCGCGGTCGCGAAGGTGCGCAGCAGCGCCGGACCGGCGTCGAACACCGTGCCCAGGGACGCGTACAGCACCGGACCCGTCAGGTTCTCCGCCGCGAACGCCGGGTCGGGCAGCCGGGAGCCGACGCTCGCGCCGACGAACCGGTAGGAGGAGTCGAAGGCGTCGGCGCCGGGCTGGAACGACCGGGAGGTGAAGACGAGGTTCAGGGGCTCGTGCGCGTTCATGAGGTCGGTCAGGGGCAGCCCCCTGGTGTCGTGGCCGCGGCGCAGGGCCCGGCGCGCACGCACGTAGCTGCCCGCGATCTGGGGATGGGCCGCCGCCGCGGCCAGCAGCTCCCTGGAGATCCGGCACGGGCTCGGCACCTGCCGGTTGAACGCGAAGGTGGTGTACGTCGCGGCGGCCGGCACGCCGAGCTCCCGTGCCGCCACGGCGCCCCATGGACAGGCGGCGCCGTGGACCACGAGGTCGGGCCGGTCGGCACGGAGGTCCGCGAGCACGCTCGGGAGCAGCCCGACGGCGGTCCGCGCGAGCGCGTCCACCATCGCGAGGGGGATCGGCGGGTCGGGCACGGGCAGGTCGTCGCCGGCGTAGAGCCGGACCGTCGCGCCGGTGGCCTCGATCTGCTCCGCGAACGCGGGGGAGGCGTGGTAGGTCACCGTGTGACCGCGCCGGACGAGCTCCGCCACGACGGGGAGCGTCGGGTTGACGTACCCGTGCATGCCGATGTTGACGAACGCGATGGTGCTCATCGACGACTCCTTGTGACCTTGCGAAGTGACCCTGCGAAGTGACCTTGCGAAGTGACCTTCCGGTGTGACCCTGCGAACAGGTCCGTCCACCTCTCGACCGGGTGCGTACCGGATCTGTGACAGCTCGTCCCCGTGCCGGCGTCGGCAGTGTCGGTGAGCCCGCCTAGGCTTAGGGGCGATGACTTCCCTCTTCGACAGCCTCTCCCTGCCCGGCCTCGACCCCGCGTCGCCAGGCACCATGTCGCGCCTGCCGAGCACGGCGCCGCAGTGGGACGACGACGGCGCGGGCGACCCAGGCGAGGCAGCGCTCCCCAGCGAGCCGGACTGGCTGGCGGGCCTGCCGCACGAGTCCGAGGCGCCGCGCGCCGGGGGTGCGTACTCCCACCTCGACCCGGAGGTGCTGCTGGACGGCCTCAACCCGCAGCAGCGGGCCGCCGTCGTGCACGAGGGCGGGCAGCTCCTCATCGTCGCGGGCGCCGGCTCCGGCAAGACGCGCGTGCTGACGCACCGCATCGCCTACCTGCTGGCCACCGGCAGGGCGCGGGCGGGGGAGGTCCTCGCGATCACGTTCACCAACAAGGCGGCGGCCGAGATGCGGGAGCGCGTCGCCGGCCTGGTGGGCCCCGCCGCGAACCGTATGTGGGTCTCCACGTTCCACTCGGCCTGCGTGCGGATCCTGCGCCGCGAGGCGACGACGCTGGGCCTGCGGTCGAGCTTCAGCATCTACGACGCCGCCGACAGCCAGCGCCTCATCACGCTGGTGACGCGCGAGCTCAACCTCGACCCCAAGAAGTACCCGGCGCGCGGGCTGTCGAACAAGATCAGCGACCTGAAGAACGAGCTGGTCGACCCCGAGACCTACGCGCGGCAGGCCGTGGCGCACGCGGAGCAGGAGGCGCAGGCCGGAGCCGCATCGGCGGCGGCCGGCGGCATCCGGCGGCCGTGGGGCGGGCAGTCGGCCGACGAGCGCAACACCACCGTGCCCAAGTTCGACCAGGTGCTGGCCGACGTCTACACGCGGTACCAGGCGCGCCTCGCCCAGGCGAACGCGCTGGACTTCGACGACATCATCATGACGACGGTGAACCTGCTCCAGGCGTTCCCGAACGTCGCGGAGCACTACCGCCGCCGGTTCCGGCACGTCATGGTCGACGAGTACCAGGACACGAACCACGCGCAGTACACCCTGGTCCGCGAGCTGGCGGGGGTCGGCGCCGACGACGGCTCCGGGCTGGACCCGGCCGAGCTCACCGTCGTCGGCGACTCCGACCAGTCCATCTACGCGTTCCGTGGCGCCACGATCCGCAACATCCTCGAGTTCGAGAAGGACTACCCCGCCGCCACCACGATCCTGCTGGAGCAGAACTACCGCTCCACGCAGAACATCCTGAGTGCCGCCAACGCGGTGATCTCCCGCAATGCGGGCCGCACGCCCAAGCGTCTGTGGACCGACTCCGGTGCGGGGGCCAAGATCGTCGGCTACGTCGCGGACGACGAGCACCAGGAGGCCCGGTTCGTCGCCGACGAGATCGACAAGCTGGGCGACGCGGAGAACGTGCGGCCGGGCGACGTCGCGATCTTCTACCGCACCAACGCGCAGTCGCGCGCGCTCGAGGAGGTGCTGGTCCGCGTCGGCCTGCCGTACAAGGTGGTCGGCGGCACGCGGTTCTACGAGCGCCGCGAGGTCAAGGACGCCGTCGCCTACCTGCGCGCACTGGCCAACGAGGACGACGACGTGAACCTGCGCCGCATCCTCAACGTGCCCAAGCGTGGGCTCGGCGACCGCGCGGAGTCGTTGGTCGCGTCGTTCGCCGACCGGGAGCGCATCTCGTTCGGTGCCGCCCTCGAGCGCGCCTCCGACATCCCCGGCATGACCAGCCGGTCCCTCAAGCCGCTGCTCCTCTTCCGCGACATGATGCGGGAGCTGCGCGCCCTGGTCGACCAGGGCGCCCCGCCGGCGGAGGTCCTCGGCGCGGTGCTCGACCGCACCGGCTACCTCGCGGAGCTGCGCGCGAGCGAGGACCCGCAGGACGAGGGCCGTGTGGAGAACCTGGCGGAGCTGCACGCCGTGGCCGTCGACTTCGGGCAGACCGATCCGGAGGGCTCGCTGGCCGACTTCCTGGAGCGGGTCTCGCTGGTCGCCGACAGCGACCAGATCCCCGACGAGGACGTGGCGGACGGTGCGGCGGAGGAGGCCCCCAAGAAGGACCAGGGCGTCATCACCCTCATGACCCTGCACACGGCCAAGGGCCTGGAGTTCCCCGTCGTGTTCCTCACGGGCATGGAGGACGGCACCTTCCCGCACATGCGCTCGCTGCACGACGACTCGGAGCTCGCCGAGGAGCGCCGGCTCGCCTATGTGGGCATCACCCGGGCGCGGGAGCGCCTGTACATCACGCGGTCCTCGGTGCGGGCCGCGTTCGGCATGGCCAACGAGTTCCCGGAGAGCCGGTTCCTGCAGGAGATCCCCGAGGAGCTGTGGGACTGGCGGCGCCGGGAGTCGTCCACCGCCGCGATCCGCAACGGACGAGGCGGCTGGAGCGGCGGTTACGGCTCGGGCGGTTACGGCTCGGGCGGGCGCGGTACGGGTACGGGCTCCACCTGGTCGGCGGGCCGGTCCGGGACCTCGCGTACCGGCGCGGCGTCGTCGGGCGGCGGGCAGAGCAAGCCGTTCGCCCCCGAGAAGAAGGCGGGCGCGAAGGGCGGGTTCGGCGGGATCAACGTCCAGAAGGACATCCCGAGCCTGGAGATCGGCGACCGCGTCACGCACGACTCGTACGGGCTCGGCACCGTCGTGGACGTCGAGGCGAACGCGGTGGTCAAGATCGACTTCGGCAGCAACGGGACCAAGCGCATCGCGCTGAAGTACACCGCGGTCACCAAGCTATGACCGGCGCCCCGGCGTGCGCCCGGGCCGCCAGGCGTGAGCCGGCTTGGCGTGTACGTCCCGCTCTACGACACTATGTGTCGCCATGAGGATCCTGGTCTCCGCCGGCCGGCTGTTCGTCGCGCACTGGCCCGCGCTGTTGACGCTCGGCCTGTTCGGCGTCGCCGTGCGGAACGGCGCCATGTGGGGTGCCGTCGAGCTGAGCCAGTGGAACTCGTTCGTGGCGCAGCTCCTGCTGATCGTGAGCCCGCTCGGCTACCTGATGCCGGTCATCGGGATGCTGTGGGTCTGCCGCCAGTCCCTGCCGCACCTGAGCCTTGAGCCCGTCCCGGCAGACGGCCACGCGGGCTCGGCCCCCGGCCAGGCAGGCTGGGCCCCTGGCCAGGTCCCCGGGATGCTTCCGACGCGCAGCGCCCCGATGATGCCGTCGGAGAAGCGCGAGCGGCGCCTCATCGACGTCGCTCTCTCGGTCATCGTCCCGTTCCTGGTGATCTACGAGGTAGAGGGTCTGATGGACGCCGACCGGGACCGGTTCATCAACGAGGCGGCGGCCGACGAGCTGTTCAACGACCTGTTCAGCGCGCAGGGCATCGACTTCACCTCCAGGCTCGGCGTCTGGTCGGGCTGGACGCTCATCCTGATCGTGGCCTGCGCGTTCGTGCTGCGCTGGCTGCTCGGCCGGCTGGAGGGCAAGCTGCAGTTCCTCGGCATCGCCGTGCTCGGCGGATGCCTCGAGATCTACTGGACGAGTCAGATCGCCGGCCAGATCGAGACCATCGAGCTCGGTCTCTGGCAGGAGGCGACCGAACGGCAGCTCGTGGCGGCCGCCGTCGGCACCGTCGGAGCCGCACAGGAGACGGTGGGGGAGACGGGCAACGAGGTCGCGACCTTCGTCTCCGACGGGATAGTGACGGTCTTCGAGTCGCTCGACGTCGTCCTCGTCGCGCCCGTGGCCTGGCTCGCGATAGGCGCCGTCGTGCTCGGGCACAAGCTGATGGAACCGCCGTCGACCGAGCACCGCTGGCTCGACCGGATGACGTGGCTCCCCGCCGGGCTGCGCTCGCTCCTCGAGTCGCTCACCGAGGACCTGCGGGCCCGGTTCTCCGCCCTGGGGAACGGTCTGAAGATGATCGTGGAGGGCGGGCTCGGCCCCATGCTCGTGTTCTGCCTCGGCTACCTCGTGATCATGCGGGTGCCGTACGGCCTCGGCTGGCTCGTGCGGGCCGTGACCGGCCCGGTCGAGACCGACACCTGGATCGCCTTCAGCCCTCTGGAGGCCGGGGCGGGGCTTGCGCTCTCGCTGGCCCTGGCGGCCGCCCTGATCGCGGCCACCGTCGAGGCGCTGGTCGAGCGCGGCCTGGTGATCCGCGAGGAAGAGGAGGAGGCGGCTACGGCAGCCCGATCGTCACGTACTCGGGGCCCCCGAACGCCAGCCGCACCTGCCTGAGCTCGGCGTCCGCGTCCGCGAGCACGTAGGACGTGACGTCCCACTCCGGCTGCTCGCTGATGAAGCTCTCGGCATCCGGAGGCGAACAGCGGTTGGAGCTGCCCAGGACGTCCGTCGACGACTCCCCGTACCGCGTGCCGTCCGCGGCGACGAGGATGATCTGACACCCGGTGAGGTCGGTCTGCAGCTCGGCCGCGAAGTGCATCCGCACCTCGTACGCGACGGAACCCTCGGGGATCGGGAGGGGGTCGCCGAAGGCGGGCGGGGGAAGCTCGTCCACCTGCTCGACGCCCGTGACGGTGGCCGCGACCTCGCGCCGCACGGTGGTGTTCGCCCTCTCCGGGACGTCGAACCCCATGTCCAGGTACTCGTCCACCAGGTGCGCGGTCTCGCCAGCCGCTGCCCGGTCCACCTCGAGATGCAGGCCGGTGGGCCACCAGAACGCCCACACCCGGAACGACGACGCCCCGGCAGCCGTCGCAATCGCCACCGGCAGCAGCACCAGCCAGATGGCGTTGCGCTGCCACCAGCCCTTGCGCCGCCGCACGGGCACCGGGGGGACACCGGGCGGGATCATCCCGGGCAGCATACCGGGACGCAGGCTCGGCGCGGCTCCCTGCGGCATGCCAGGGCCAGGGTCGGCCGCCGGGGTCACCAGAGTCGTCATCCCTCGCTACCTTCTGTGGTCGCAGCGGGGTACCCCGGCGCCTCGGTCGTCACGGTCTCGGACGCCTCCCACAGCTCGTCCGCCTCCTCGCGAGAGATGCCGAGGTCGATCACGGCGACGGCGTCGCGCCGCTGACCCGCGTGCTCCTCTTTCTGGTCGCCGCGCGCGAGCCGCACCGTCGCCCCGGCCAGCGCCGCCTTCGGGACGTCGAAGCAGTAGGTCGCGCGCCACGAATAGCCCGGCTGGGCGTTGACCGTGCTCGTGCACTCGGCCTGGTCGGAGGGCCAGAACAGGCGGCCCTCCGAGTCGGTGATCTCGGCCCCGGTGAAGATGGTCGCGCCCTGTGTCGCCCGCCAGGTCGCGTCCACCACCACGAACGTGCCCCCCGCGACAGCCGCCTCGGAGAAGCTGGTCACCGTGTCGGCGATCCGGACGTCGGTCACCGTGAGCTCCGCGTACGTGAGGTCGAGCGTCTCGCCGACCGCGCCCTCGACCACGAACGGCATCTCCACCACGAACTTGTCCTGCGGCACGTACGTCACCAGCGTGCATCCCGCCGCGACCGCGCCGACGACGAGCGCCGTGCCCTTCCACGTGATCTGCCGCCGCCCGTGCCTCACTGCTGCGCCGCCTCGGCGTCGGCAGCGGACTTGCCGGCGTTCAGCGGGACCTGCCCCTGGAGGATGACCTCGTTCGGGAACCAGTGCCCGTCGTCGAGGCCCTGCGGGTCGTCCTCGACCCACTCCAGCTCCACCATCTCCAGCGGCACCGTCTTCTCCGCGTACTCGCCGCTCTGCTCCCAGACCAGCGCCACCCGGTAGGTGACGTCGGGGTTGAGGAACTTGAACTCCGTCCCGTCCTCGACGTTGAACACGGTCGCGGTGGGGAGCTCGGGCTCCTCGGGTTCCCGGGACTCCTCGGGGGCGGCGCTCGCGGACGGCGCCGCCGACGGTTCGGCCCCCAGGTCCTCGATCGGAACCTGAGGGATGATCCCCGCATCCTTGGGTGCAGGGATCGCCTGGGCGAACGTGCTGGTGTACTCCGGCACCTCACCGGTGTTGGTGACGTCAGCGACGACGGCGAGCAGATGGTTGCCCTCCGCCGGCACGAGGTAGGAGAGCTCGTCGGCGGTGGCGGCCTTGACGATCGTGATCTCGAACGGCCCCACCTCGACCGGCGTCCCGGCCACGATCGGGTCGGCCTTGGCCTCCACCTCGTTCCACGCCCCGAACGGGGAGATGCCGACGAGGGCGGCGACCACGCCGGCCGCGACGCGCTGCACCGTCGACATGTCGTCGGCGACGGCCGCGATCAGGCGCCGGCCGACCCGGAACAACACGTCGGGTCCGCCATTGCGAGCATGCTTCATGGCGCACGATCGTAGCGGCGCGTCGCGGACCAGCTGGGCAAAAGTCCACCGGAGGGGGCGTGCTGCTTCGAGGGACGGCCACGCCCACCGACGACCGTGCCCGGAAACCACGTGATCTCCGGGCACGATCGCTGGGTGGGCGTGTTCGCCGGGTGGACGCGGGGCCGCACCCCGCGCAGCGGGGTGTCAGCGCACGCCGAACGCCCGCGTCAGCGTCTGCGACACGCTGTTCCCGTCGCTGTCCTCGACAGCCGTCCGCAGGCTCACGAACTCGGCGTTCCTCGGCGCCGCCAGTCCGGCCGACCAGGAGCCGCGGTCTCGCGTGAGGTCGAGCCGGCGCCAGGTGGCACCGTCGTCGTACGACACCTCGACCGTGGGCCGGCCCACGCGGGCCTCGATCCCCGGCAGGTGCGACGGGGTCACCGTCAGCCGGGCGTTGCGGGAGGCGCGGCCCGCCGTGTCGGTGTCCACGCCGTAGTCGAGCTGGACCAGCGGCAGGGGCTCGACGGCGTCGGGCCCGCTCGCCGCGGACGTGAAGTCCCACTCGGTGTGCGTGTGCGTCGAGTACGGCCCCGCCCAGTCCGCGCGGTCGTTGTCGACGACCACCCGGTACGGCAGCCGCTCGGCGGGCAGACCGCCGCCCACCGGCAGGAACTCGGCGTTGCCCCACAGGAGCTCGGTGTCGCCCTGGTAGAGCGTCGCCCGGTTGCGGACCTCGAAGTTCCCGCCGCCGGTGCTGCCGACGTGACCGCTGCCGGAGTCGCCCCAGCCCGGCACCGGGACGTACATCTGGTCCAGGTAGCGGATCGGCTGGGAGTCCAGCGCACCCATGCGCGGCCGCAGGATCGGCCCGAACCACGTCACGTCACTCGTCGTGCGAGCCCCGTACCGCAGCACCTCGATGGCCGACTGCCCCATCTCGCCCGGGATGTGTGCGCTCTGCGTCCACGGGACGCCCGCGGTGACCCAGTCGGTCCGCTCACCCTGCGCGGGCGCGACGAGCTGGTTGCCCGCCGTCCACCCGTGCCAGACGTCGAACCGTGCCTCCGTGGCGGGACCCTGCCGGTAGTTGCGGAACGACGTGTCCACCCGGGCGAGGTCACGCTTCGTCGAGGTCCACGTGGGCCGGGCCGGGACGGCACCCGTCCAGTGGTGCACGACGTCGTACACGTACTCGGTCGTCGGGTGCGAGGTGACCGTGACCTCGGGTCGGCGGCGGTCCAGCGACCGGAGCAGCTCGGCGCCCTGGCCGGACGTGAGCGTGGCGACCGTGAGCGGGGCCGGCTCGCCAGGGACCCACGGGGACTCGTCCCACGGCGCCAGCCGCCCGACGCCGTCGTGGACCACGAGCAGGAGGCGCGCCCCGGCGTCGGCGGCGGCGTGCGCCAGCGCCGCGATCTCGTCGGTGTCGGCGGCGCGCACGACGACCGCGCTGCCCTTCAGGTGCTTGCCCGACCCCGGCCGCGCCAGGTCCGACGGGCCCTCGGCCTGCACCACCCGCAGGGTTCGGGTGCCCGCCGGCAGCGGCGTGGCACCACGCCTGACCCGCAGGTCGCCGATCCCGTCGCGGCCCTCCACGATCGTCAGCGCCGGCTGCTCCAGGCGGAACTGCGCCCCGAACTCGAACAGGCCGTCGGTGACCTTCTTCCCGGTGGGCAGCGCCCACAGGCTGTCGTGCTCGCCCGCCGGGAACATGGAGCTCGCCGTGTACCCGCCGTTCGGGAACTGCCGGATCACGTCGAGGCGCATCGCCCCCGGGTCCGTGTCCTGCGGCACCTCGGCACGCACCTGCACCGCCTTGCGGGCGTCGAGCACGACCGCCCGGTCCTGGCTCAGGTCCACGTCCACGAAGCTCAGGAGCGCGGTGCCGAGCGAGCCCGGCCCGTTCGCGCCCTCGACGCCGACCGACAGCCAGCCGCTGTAGCTGTCCACCGGCAGCCGCAGCACGGCCGTGCCGTTCTCGTCGAGGTCCGCCCCAGCGAAGATGGCGTCCGACGTGACGAGCAGCTTGCCCGTCGCCGGGCGACCGTCGTCGCCCTTCACGGTGACGGTCAGCTCCTGGCGCTGCCCCTCCCGGGTCGCGCCCGTCAGGGTCCGGGCCCGCACCGTCCCGGCGGCGTCCGTCGCGACGACCGTGGCACCGAGCTCCTGGTCCGCGGGCAGCAGCGACAGGTCGGCAGTGAGCGTCACCTCCGCTGTGCCGTGCGCCGGCACCGTGACCGAGCCCGCCGACAGCGTGAGGAAGCCCGCAGGGACCGCGCCGTCGACCGCGAGGTGCAGGTCGACCGGCGCGTCACCCAGGTTCGTGTACGTGACCGGCTTCGACAGCTCGTCCGGGCCGGACCCGAACGTGTGGAAGCCGAACCCGGCGCTCGCGGTGCCGAAGACCTCCGCGGCCACGGCCGCCGGCGCGTCGACCCGGCCGCTGCCGGCCTCGAAGGCCATGTAGGCGGGCGTGGCGACGGCCGTGCTGACGATCGCCTCCTTGATCTGCTGCGCCGTCCACTCCGGGTGCGCCGCCGCGACGAGCGCGGCGGTGCCCGCGACGTGCGGGGTCGCCATCGAGGTGCCGCTCATGGTCGTGTACATGCCGGATCCGCGCACGAGCTGCGAGCGGGCCGCGAGGACGTCGACGCCGGGGGCGGTGACCTCGGGCTTGATCCCGCCGTCGAGCGCAGGGCCCGTGCTGGAGAACTCGGAGAGCGTGTCGGTCGCGTCGACGGCACCCACGGTCAGGGCCGAGTCGGCGAGGGCCGGGGTGCTGATGGTCCGCGGGCCGCCGTTGCCCGCAGCGGTCACGAACAGCGCTCCGGTCTCGGCGGTGAGCTCGTCGAGGGCCTGCGCCATCGGGTCGTCCGCCCCTGCGGGCTCGCCGCCGAGGCTCATGCTGACCACCCGGGCGTCCTGGTCGCGGGCGGCCCACTCCATGCCGGCGATGATCCAGGACTCCAGACCCTGGCCGTTGCTGTCCAGCACCTTGCCGACGTGCAGCCGGGCGTCGGGGGCGACACCCCGCTCGAGCCCGTCGGACGCCGCGCCGGTACCCGCGATGGTCGAGGCGACGTGCGTGCCGTGCCCGATGTAGTCCTCGACGTAGTCCTCGGTGGGTACGAACGAGGCCGACGCCGCGACCTGGTCGGCCAGGTCCGGGTGCGTGGGATCGATGCCCGTGTCGAGCACGGCGACGTCGACGCCGGTGCCGGTGTTGCCGTCGGCCCACACGTCGGGCGCGCCGATCTGGGCGGTGGACTCGGCGAGGTCGGCGGTGACCGGGCCGTCGAGCCAGACCTTCTCGATGCCGCCGGCGAACATGGGGGCGTCGCCGCGGCGGGCGCTGCCGGAGTCTGCGGCGTCGGTCAGGGCGGTCCAGAACGTGGCCGCATCGGAGCGGTCCTGCTCCACGGCGGCGCCGTCCACGCTCGGCAGCGCGCGGACGACGTCGGACCCGTCGAGCGGCGTGGTGCCGCGCGACCGGGCCGCGGCGTCCGTGTAGCGGACGATCAGCGGCAGCGTGTCCGCGCTCGCGTCGTCGTAGCCGTTCGCGAGGAGCTGGGTCACGTTGAACAGCCGGTCGTCGAGGGTGCCCGCGGTGACGTAGGGGAGCGCGGCGTCCGGGTAGACGTACGTGCTGCCCTCGCGCTCGGTGCGGTGGTAGGTCGACGTCGCGCCGCCGGGACCCTTGACGTCGGTGACGGTGGTGCCGTCCGCCGCCGTCGTGACGGTGACCGTGTCGCCGGTGATCAGGGTGACGCTGCGCGAGCCCGGCGCCGACGACGGGAGCGCGGCGGGTGAGCCGTCCGGCGGGACGGCACTGCCGGGGGCTGCCGGAGCCGCGGCGGACGTCGCAGCGGCTCCGACCGCCAGAGTCGCCGCGACGCCGACGGCGACCAGCCCTCTGGCACGGGTGAGGAAGGTGGACACAGAAGTCCCTTTCGAGAGGTGTTGCTCCTTTCCTACTCATCGGCGACCGTGCGCTGGGTTTCGCCCGTGTAACGGCGCCGTCGTTTCATGGCCGACTCCGGTCAGATGGCACCGTCCGGTCAGTTTTCTGCGGTCGCCCACCCGTCGCGGTGGGCGACGCCGGGCATCACGCCGCCTCGCTTCTGCCCTCGGCGAGGTGACGGACCCGCTCGACGTCCGCGCCGGCGTCGGACAGGACGCGGCGGGCCGGGGAGTCCGCACGTGTCAGGCCGAGCAGGAGGTGCCCGCCGTGGATCTCCTTGGAGCCCAGGCGGATCGCCTCGCGGAGCGCGAGCTCCAGCGACTTCTTCGCGTCCGCGGTGAACGGGACGTGCTTGCGGCGTCCGCGCAGGATGCGGCCGGCGCGGGTCAGCGCGCCCTCGCCGAAGGTCTCCTCGGTGCGCCGCGTGACCTCGTCGAGGTCGATGCCGACGGCGGCCAGCGCGGCCGGGTCGAGGGCGTCGCCCGCCTCGATGCGCGTGCGCACGCGTGCGACGAGCTCCGCCACGTCGATACCGCCGTCGGCCAGAGCGGTGCGGGCGGGTCCGTCGCCCTCGGCGAGGGCGACGAGCAGGTGGCGGCTGTCGATCCGGTCGCTGTGCGCGCCGCGGGCGACGAGCTGGGCGTCGACGACGGCGGAGCGGGCGTCCTTCGTGAACCTCTCGAACATCAGATCCTCCTGTTGTGCTTCTTGTGGACTGCCTGGCGGGAGACGCCGAGCGCGCCGGCGATGTCCTGCCACGACCAGCCGAGCCGCCGCGCGCGCTCCACCTGGAGCGCCTCGAGACGGTCGGCGAGCTCGCGCAGGGCCCGGACGGCGCGCAGTCCCTCGGCGGGGTCGTCCCCGGCGGCGGACGCGACAAGTGCTTGCTGGCTCATGTGTCAACTATGGTTGACGGGCTCCTCGGTGTCAACCCAGGTTGACGATCTGCCGGGTAGCCTCGACGCGCCGGTGCCAGGGGGCGCCGGGCGCCCGTCCGCGGGCGCACCACGACAAGGGAGTCGTTCATGCACAGCACTCGTTTCCTGGGCCGCGGGATCGCCGCGCTCACCGCGCTCGGCGCGGTCGTGGCGGGTCCGGCCTACGCGGCGATGACCAGCGGCGCCGACCGGCTCGGCGGCCACGGGATCATCAGCACGGCCACGTCCACGTCCACGGCCACCTCCGACGGTGCGACGACCGGGCGGCCTGCCAGGGACTGCGCGGTGCCGGCGGGCACGAGCCAGGTCGACGTCGAGCTGGACGGCGTCGCCTATCCCGTCCGGGTGCACGTGCCCGACGTCGCCCCCGATGCCGCCCCCGAAACCGACCACAGCACCGGCGCCCGGCCGCTGGTGCTCAACCTGCACCCCAGCAACGGCAACGCGGAGTCGATCTCCGCGTACAACGACCTCGACCTGACCGCCGACGCGGAAGGGTTCGTCACGGCGGCACCCAACGGCGCCATCCCCGTCGCCGACCCGAACCCCGACCAGGTCTGGTTCTGGAACGTGCCAGGCGTGCCGACGACGGCGGGCGCGTACCCGCCGCCGGGCACGCGCGACGACGTCGAGTTCCTCACCGCCGTGATCGACGAGCTGGTGGGTCTCGGCTGTGCCGACCCGCGCCGGGTCTACGTGACGGGGCACTCCGGCGGCGCCCGGATGGCGTCGGCGTACGCGTGCGCCCGCCCGGACAAGGTCGCGGCCATCGCGCCGGTCGCCGGGCTCCGCGCGGGCCGGCCCTCGCCCGACGACCCGGCCGCCGTCGAGCTCCAGTCGTGCGCCCCCGCGCGCAGCGTGCCGGTGATCACCTTCCACGGCGACGCGGACACCGTGAACCCCTACCAGGGCAACGGTGACAAGCGCTGGGGGTACACGACCCAGCTCGCCGTGCAGTCGTGGGCGCGGATGAACGGTTGCACCACCGGACCGAGCGTCGAACCGGTCACGGAGCACGTCACCAGGGAGACGTACACCACATGCCGCGGGCGGGCCGACGTCGTGTTCTACAAGGTCGCCGGCGGTACGCACAGCTGGCCAGGGGGCAACGACAGCAGCGCCACGCAGGAAGTGTCTGCAACCGAGCTCATCTGGGAGTTCTTCACCCACTACCGCAGGTGACCGTACCGCGCTCGTCGGCCGTGCCGCCGAGCCGCGACCCCGCCTCCTACCGGCCGCGGAATAACGTCGCTTCGTTCGGAAGCACGGGCGATCCAGGGCTACGCTGTACCGGGATGTCTTGACGTCGAGACATCGCTTCAGCCGGGCTCCGGGCGACAACGACGTCCGAGGGCCGCATCCCGATGGAAGGACGCAGCAGGGTGGACCTGTTCGAATACCAGGCGCGCGACATCTTCGAGAAGCACGGCGTGCCCGTGCTTGGTGGGGTTGTCGCGACGACCCCCGAAGAGGCTCGCGAAGGCGCCGAGAAGCTGGGCGGCGGAACCGTCGTCGTGAAGGCCCAGGTCAAGACCGGTGGTCGTGGCAAGGCGGGCGGCGTCAAGCTGGCCCACTCGCCCGAAGAGACCGCCGAGAAGGCCGGCGAGATCCTCGGTATGGACATCAAGGGTCACACCGTGCACCGCGTGATGGTGGCGCAGGGCGCCAAGATCGCCGAGGAGTTCTACTTCTCCGTGCTCCTGGACCGGTCGAACCGCAACTACCTCGCCATGTGCTCCGTCGAGGGCGGTATGGAGATCGAGCAGCTCGCCGTCGAGCGCCCCGAGGCGCTGGCCCGCATCGCCGTCGACCCGGCCGTCGGCATCGACGAGGCCAAGGCCGCCGAGATCGTGGACGCGGCAGGTTTCGCCGACGACATCAAGGGCAAGGTCGCCGAGGTCATCCAGCAGCTCTGGACCGTGTTCAAGGCCGAGGACGCCACGCTGGTCGAGGTCAACCCGCTGGTCCGCACCGAGGACGGCGAGATCGTCGCGCTCGACGGCAAGGTGACGCTCGACGAGAACGCCGGCTTCCGTCACGCGGACCACGCGGAGCTCGAGGACGCGGCGGCCGCCGACCCGCTCGAGGCGAAGGCCAAGGAGAACGACCTCAACTACGTCAAGCTCGACGGCGAGGTCGGCATCATCGGCAACGGCGCCGGCCTGGTCATGTCGACGCTCGACGTGGTCGCGTACGCCGGTGAGCGGCACGGCGGCGTGAAGCCCGCCAACTTCCTCGACATCGGCGGCGGCGCGAACGCCAAGGTCATGGCGAACGGTCTCGACGTCATCCTCGGGGACGAGCAGGTCAAGGCAGTGTTCGTGAACGTCTTCGGTGGCATCACCGCCTGCGACGAGGTGGCCAACGGCATCGTCGGCGCGCTCGACCTGCTGGGCGACGCCGCGACCAAGCCGCTGGTCGTCCGCCTCGACGGCAACAACGTCGAGCTGGGCCGTCAGATCCTCGCCGAGCGCAACCACCCGCTCGTCACCCTTGCCGACACCATGGACGGCGGCGCCGACCTCGCCGCAGCCAAGGCCGCGGCCGCCGCCTGATCGCCCGCTGAAGACTTCGAAAGCAGAGATTAGAAGACAATGTCGATCTACCTGAACAAGGACTCGAAGATCATCGTCCAGGGCATCACGGGCGGCATGGGTGCCAAGCACACCGCCCTCATGCTCGACTCCGGTGCGACGATCGTCGGCGGCGTGAACGCTCGCAAGGCCGGCACCACGGTGCAGCACAAGGACGCCTCGGGCGCGGACGTCACCCTCCCCGTGTACGGCACCGTCAAGGAGGCCATGGCCGAGACCGGTGCGGACGTCTCCGTCGTCTTCGTGCCGCCGGCCTTCACCAAGGACGCGGCCATCGAGGCCATCGACGCGGGCATCGGCCTGCTCGTGGTCATCACCGAGGGCGTGCCGGTGCAGGACACCGCCGAGGTGTGGTCGTACCTGCAGGGCAAGGAGACCCGGATGATCGGGCCGAACTGCCCCGGCATCATCACCCCGGGCGAGTCGCTGGCCGGCATCACGCCGCACACCATCACGGGCAAGGGCCCGATCGGTCTCGTGTCGAAGTCGGGCACGCTGACCTACCAGATGATGTACGAGCTGAAGGACCTCGGCTTCTCGACCGCCATCGGCATCGGCGGCGACCCGATCGTCGGCACCACGCACATCGACGCGCTCGAGGCCTTCGAGAACGACCCGGAGACCAAGGCGATCGTGATGATCGGCGAGATCGGCGGCGACGCCGAGGAGCGTGCCGCCGAGTACATCAAGGCGCACGTCACCAAGCCGGTCGTCGGCTACGTCGCGGGCTTCACCGCCCCCGAGGGCAAGACGATGGGCCACGCCGGCGCGATCGTGTCCGGCTCGGCCGGCACCGCCGCGGCGAAGAAGGAGGCCCTCGAGGCCGTCGGCGTCAAGGTCGGCAAGACGCCGACCGAGACCGCCGACCTCATGCGCGAGGTCCTGCGGTCCCTCTGACCCTGGACGGGTTGCGGTCGAGAACGGGGTTGTGTTTCTCAGGAGGCGCCTGAGGGACACAACCCCGTTGTCGTGCACCTGGCTAGCCGCCGCACGCCCCGCCAAGCTGGGCTTTTACACCAAAGCGCCCTGCTTACTCCATATCTGGCAGTGATTTTTCCCGAAGTCCACCCGGGCCACGCCGAGCCGCGTCCGCCGGGTGACGGCCCTGACCGGGTGAAGATTGGGTGGTGAGCGCACCACCCCGCCCCAGCTCGGCCACCCGTACTCCCGGTGCCCGGACGAGCCGACCGGCCAGCAGGCCGACCGCCCGCCGCAGCCGGCTGGTCGAGGAGCCGACCCCGGCGGAGCACGAACCGCCGACCGTCTCCCACGTCGTCGCCGGTGTCCTCGCGTCCGGTCAGGCGCTCGTGCTGTCGCTCGCGGTGGTGGTCCTCCCGGCGGTCTTTGCCTACCTCGTCGGCACCGCCGCGATGGCCACGGCCGCCGGCGCGCCCGGTACCGCCGGTATCCCCGGTACTCCCGGCGACGGCGCGGAGGTGCGCTCGGCCGTCGACGTCGCGATGGGCATCTGGCTGCTCGGCCACGGAGTCCCGCTCACCGCCGACACCGTCACCGTCTCCCTCGCACCGCTCGGCGTAGCGGGCCTCGCGCTGTTCGCCACCTACGTCTCGGCCAAGCGTTTCGCCACCACCTCGGTGGCCGCGTGGGCGGCCGGCACAGTCACCTACGCCCTCTGCACGACGGCGGTGGCCGCCATCGCGGGGAGCGCACCCGGCTGGACGCTCGCGACAGCACCCCTGGCCGGCCTGTTCATGGGCGGGCTCGGCATGGCGCTCGGCATCCTGGCGCGCCCGGACGCTCCGGCGGCGACCGAGCTCGGCGAGCGAGCGGAGGTGCTGGCCCGCCGGGCCACCGGCGTCGACCTGGTGCCGGCGACGCTGCGGCTCGGACTGCGGGGCGGGACGTTGGCCGTCGCGCTGCTCCTCGGCGGTGCGGCGCTCCTGGTGGCGGCGTGGGCGCTGGCCGGGCGTGCCACGTCGTCGGACATCATCACCGCCCTCGAACCCGGCTGGACCGGCGGGATCGTGTTCGCCGTCGCGCAGCTTGCCCTGCTGCCCAACCTGGTGCTGTGGGCCATCGCCTGGCTCGCCGGGCCGGGCTTCGCCATCGGCGAGGGGACCAGCTTCACGCCGTTCGGCACGATCTCCGGACCGCTGCCCGCCATCCCGCTCCTCGGCGCGCTGCCCGGGGAGGACTGGGCCAACCCGATCAGCGCCTGGGCTCCCGTGCTCGTGGTCGCCTGCGGGGTGGTGGCGGGCCTGTTCGTGTGGCGCCGGCTGGAGCCGTCGCTGGTCCGCTGGTCCGACGTCGGCTGGGTGCTCGGCGGGATCGTCCTCACCCCGGCCGTCGTCATGCTGCTCGGGCAGTGGATGGCGGCGGGTGCCGGTGGGCCGGGGCGGCTGGCCGACGTCGGCGCGAACCCGTTGCTGACCGCGGGCCTGGTCGCCGCGGAGGTCGGTGGGGGAGCTGCCGCGGTGCTGCTCGGCGCCAAGCTGGACGCCGTCGGCCTGCCCGCGCGCCTGCGGGTCCGGGTCGAGGAGGCGGGGACGGTGCGCGAGAGCTCCGTCGCCGACCTGCTGCCCGACGAAGGACCAGGCGCCGACGCTCCCCGACCGTCGGACGGAGCAGCGGAACCCGACCGGTCCGAGCAACCCGAGCATCTCGACCAGCCCGAGCATCTCGACCAGCCCGACCAGCGCGACCAGCCCGACCGGCCCGACCTCCCCGACCGGCCTGTCAGGGAGGTGGACGACGCGTCGACCGACGGTTCGGCCCGCGGACCGGTGTCCACGTAGGCTGGGTCCCGTGCAGACGCCCTCCGGTCACCCCGTCGAGTCCACGTCGTCCCAGCGGGTCGTGGTGCTGGTCTCCGGGTTCGGCTCCAACCTCGCCGCCCTGCTCGCCGCGCACGAGGAGCCGTCGTACGGCGCCCGCGTGGTCGGCGTCGTGACCGACAACCCCGCCGCCGGTGCCCTCGATCTCGCGCACGAGGCGGGGGTCGCCTCGGTCGTCGTCTCGACGAAGGACTTCGAGGACCGCGCCGCGTGGAACGTGGGCGTCGCGGAGGCCGTCGCGGTCTTCCAGCCGGACCTCGTGGTGCTCGCCGGCTTCATGCGGATCCTGGCGCCGACGTTCGTGCGGCGGTTCGAGGGGCGCATCATCAACACGCACCCCGCCCTCCTACCCGCCTTCCCTGGCGCCCACGGCGTGCGCGACGCGCTCGCCCACGGCGTGAAGATCACCGGCTGCACGGTCCACGTCGTGGACGACGGTGTGGACACCGGCCCGATCATCGCCCAGGCCGCCGTGCCCGTCCAGGAGCACGACGACGAGCCGACGCTGCACGAACGCGTCAAGGTCGCCGAGCGCGCGCTGCTCGTCGAGACGGTGGGCCGCATCGCCCGCGAGGGCCTGTACGTCGCGGGCCGCAAGGCTTCGATCGGCCGCTGAGCGCGGTCTCGACCGTCCGGTCGAGGATGTCTGGGCCAACGTGTACTCGGGTGACGGGTGCCGGGCCTGCTGAAATCCGTTCGGCTCTGCCATGTCTGCTTCGCCCTGGCTGAACAATTCGGCAGGGCCCGCATCCTCGGGTCTGAGCTGAACGCAATACGGCCCAGCCGGCACCCACGACACGGGTATGCGTTGCCCCGGAGGCCCTGACACCGCCGCAGGCCCGGCGGGGAGACCAGCCGGGGCGCGGACATTTCACCCGCGCGACACACCTGACCACTACGTTGTGCGGCGTGACCGCAGAGACTCGGACGGCCGAGACCGAACCGGCGCCGGAGGTTCCGCTCCGGCGCAACCGTGCCTACCTGCTTCTGACCACCGGCCGGTTCGCGCAGGCGATCGGGGCGGGCGTCGGCACGTTCGCGGTGCCGCTGCTGGCGTTCGAGCTCACCGGTTCGGTGGCGCAGGCCGGCCTGATCAGCGGGATCGGCCAGGTCGGCGCGCTGGTGGCGACCGTGCCGGCGGGCGTCGTGGCGGACCGGGTGGACCGCCGTCGGCTGCTGGTGCTCGCTGCCACCACGGGAACGGCCCTCTGGGCGACGGCGCTGGTGGCCGGTCTCGCCGGTGCCCTGAGCGGGTGGCACCTGGCGGCGGTGCTGTTCGGCTCCTCGATGGTGAGCGCGTTCGTGAATCCCGCGTCGGGGGGTGCGCTGCGCGCCGTCGTGCCGCCTGCCCAGATGGCGCACGCTATGGCCGTCAACCAGGGGCGGATGGCGGCCGTCGGGCTGTTCGCCGGGCCCGTCGGGGGGCTGCTCTACGGCATGGCCCACGTGCTGCCGTTCGTGGCCTCGGTGGTCGGGCACGCGATGGAGGCGGTCGCGGTCTCGCTCGTGCGCGAGCCGCTCAACCGCGCGCGGACCGAGCCGAGCCATCCGCTCGCCGACCTGCGCGACGGGCTGCGCTTCGTGGGCGCCGTGCCGCTCTTCCGTGCCGTGCTCGTGCTGATCACGCTGCTGAACCTGACGGCGATCGCGCTGGTCGTGGTCATCAACCTCGAGCTCGTCCGGACGGGCACCGATCCCCGGCTGATCGGGCTGGTGGACGCGTGTGCGGGTGTCAGCATGCTGGCGGGAGCCCTCGTCGCCGGACCGATCGTGCGGCGCACCAGGGTGGGCCGGTTCGGGCTCCTGACCATCGGCCTGCTCGTCGTCGCGCTGGCCGTCATGGCGCTCGTGCCGACGTACTGGGTCTTCGTCGCGATGCTGGCGTTCGGGGTGTTCCTCTACCCGGCGCTCAACGCGGGCTTCACCGGGTACCTCACGGTGATCGTCCCTGACCGGATGATCGGCCGCGCCACGTCCCTGCTCGGGCTGACGGGGCTGATCGCCGCGCCTGCCGCGCCCGTCCTCGGTAGCGCGCTGCTGGAAGGCCTCGGCATCCGCGCCGGCCTGTGGGTGATGGTGGGGGCGATGGCGTGCGTGCTCCTGGCGCTCTGCTGCACGCGGCCGCTCATGCGGATCGGCGCGCCGGACACCTGGGCGGCCGACGCGCTGGAGTGACCGGCGACGCCGTCGTCGCCGGCCACTCGGGGAGCGGCGTCAGACCGCTGACCAGCCGCCGTCCGAGGCGATGACCGCGCCGTTGAGGTTCACCGAGTCCTTCGACAGGAGGAACGTGATGGAGGCGGCCAGCTCCCCGGCCATGGCCAGGCTCGGGATGTTGCCCTGGTAGGGCCGCAGGACTCCGGCGCCGAAGTCCGCGGCCTCGGGTACCGGGATGCCGGTCGCGACGCCGCCGGGCGCCACGGCGTTGGTGCGGATGCCGCTCCTCGCGTACATCACGGCCGACGACTTGGTCAGGCCGACCACCGCATGCTTGGAGGCGGTGTAGGCCACGCCTGCGGCCGAACCGCGCAGCCCGGCCTCGGAGGCGACGTTCACGATGCGTCCTTCCTTCGCCGCCAGCATGCTCGGCACGACGGCGCGGGTCAGGCGCATCGTGCCCTCCAGGTTCACACGCAGCACGCGCTCCCACAGGTCGTCGCTGACCTCGTGGATCGCGGACATGTCGTCCATGATCCCGGCGACGTTGGCCAGTGCGTCGATGCGGTCGCCCGCCGCGAGGACCATCCGCTCGACGTCGCCCTGGTCGGAGATGTCGCCGGCGACGGGGACCACCTCCGCTCCGGCGGGGAGGTCGGTCAGCGTGGCCGCGAGCTCGTCGAGCCTCTCCTTGGAGATGTCGGCGGCGATGACCCGGCCGCCCTCGCGCGCCACGCGGGTGGCGACGGCCCGGCCGATGCCGGACGCCGCACCGGTCACGATCACCGTCTGGCCGGCGAAGCGGCCGGGGGTGAGCCGTTCGACCCAGCCGGCCGGCTGCTCGCGGACAGCGTCCGTGTCCGACTGGGCGGCCTCGTCGGGTGCGGCGTCCCGGTAGGCCCCGACCAGGGCGTCGAGCGCCTCGGTGGGGAACGTGCCGCCGGACATGGCCACGAGCTGCCCCAGCGGCAGGCCGCGGGCGGGGGCCAGCGAGTCCGGCGTCGCGCCGCCCTGGGCGAGGAAGCCGGCGAGGATCTGGCCGCCGACCGGGTGGTCGAGCCATTCGCCGACGGTGGAGTGAACGGTCAGTGCCATGGTGCGCTCCTGGACGGGCTAGGTACCGGACAGAGTTGTCCGGTACCTAGGATAGCGCCATGACCGGTGTACTTCGCGACCCTCGGCGCGGCGACGTCCCGCACGCACCCGCGCGCCGCGGGGGAGTGCCCAACCTCGGGCCGCGCGCCGCGGCGGGCAACCGCGCCGCGCTGCTGGCGGCGGCTCGCGAGGTCTTCGGGTCCGCGGGGACCGGCGCGCCGCTGAGCGCGGTCGCCAAGCGTGCGGGCGTCGGACAGGGCAGCCTCTACCGGCACTTCCCGGAGCGGATCGACCTCGTGGTCGCCGTCTTCGAGGAGCAGGTGGCCGCCGTTGAGGAGCTCGCTGCGACCCCCGGCGTCGGGCTGCCCGACCTGCTCGGGCTGGTCACACGGCATGCCGTCGACTCGGTCGGGTTCGTGGACCTGGTCCGGTCGAGCGCGCCCGACGGGCGGCTGGCCGGCCTGGGCGACCGGGTCGCCGTCGCGCTGGGGACCCGGCTCGAGGACGCGACGGCTGCCGGGGACGTCCCGCCCGGGACGACGTCGGACGACCTGCTGCTCGCCGTCTCGATGGTGGCCGGCGGGCTCTCCGGGGTCGGTGCGGCCGACCGGGTCCCCAGGGCCGCGCGGGCCTGGGAGCTGCTGGGGTTCGAGGTGCGGATGCCTGCGTGAGCGCTACGCGCTCCGCGCCGGCGCACTGGTGCGCCGGAACGCGCTCGGGCTGACGCCGCGGACGCGCTTGAACGCCACGCTGAAGGCGAACGGGTCGGAATAGCCGACGACGCGGGCGACCTCAGCGACAGTCGCGCTCTCGCGCTCGGTCAGCAGGTCGGCGGCGAGCGTCATGCGCCAGCCCGTGAGGTAGGTCAGCGGCGGGGGGGGGGGCCCCGCCGGGCCCCCCCAGGGCGCCGCGGGGAGCGGCACCCCCCCCCCCCC
>NZ_JBHXBG010000044.1:30104-33258 GCF_042726755.1 Promicromonospora sp. NPDC060271
GGTTCGGGGGGGGGGGGGGGTGCTCTCGGCGCCGCCCGGGGTGGTTGGCCTGGGGGGGGCCCCCCCCCAGGTCGGCGAACCGCTTGGCCAGGGTGGACCGGGACACCCCCGTCCGGGCGGCCAGCGTGGCGACCGACCAGGGTGCAGCCGGCTCGGCGTGCAGGAGGCGCAGGGCGTCGCCGACCACCGGGTCCCGCTGGGCGGCGTACCAGGCCGGGGGCTCGCCGTCGGGCCGGTCGAAGTAGTCGCGCACCGCGCAGACCAGCAGCCAGTCCAGCAGCCGGTCCAGGACCACCTGCTGCCCCGGGGTGTCGGTGGCGACCTCGGCGGCGAGGTGGTCCAGCACGGCGTCGCTCGCGCCGCCTGCACCGACGCGCAGCACCACGGGCAGCGCGTCGAGCAGCCGCCGGCTGATCTCCCCGCGCACCGGGTAGGCGCCGACGACGAGCGTCGTCGCACCATCGCCGCAGTCGCTCCAGCCCCGCCGGTACCTGGTGCCGCCCAGCTCGGGCACCGCGCAGTGCTCGCCGCACGCCACCGGTTCGGCGGTCGTGCCGACCTCGTCGACGAACAGGAACGGCGTGGGGCCGCGCACGACCGCCGTCTCGCCGGCGCGCAGCTCCACCGGCGGCTGGCCCTCGGTGACGATCCAGCCCGCACCGCTGATGACCGCGCACAGGGTCAGCGGCGCGCCGTCGACGAAGTCCAGCGCCCAGGGCGGCGACAGCGTCGAGCTGCCGAACAGCGAGCCCTGGGCGCGCATCCCGCGGAAGAGGTCACCGAACGAGTCCATCCACCGAGGCTAGACGATCACAAAGGCAATCCGGCTCATCGCCCATGGATTCGTCCGGGGAGGCGGCGTTGAATCGCCCTCATGACCAACAGCACGAGCCTGACCACCGAGGACCTCGAGTTCCTCGCCCGCCCCCTGCACGGGTTCCTGTCCGTCGCCGGCGGGACGCAGCCGCCCCAGCCCCGGCCCGTCTGGTTCGAGGCGACCGCGGAGGGCACCGTCCAGCTCTTCACGGAGGTGGGCGCCCTGAAGCTGCGGCACCTGGCCCGCGACCCGCGCGCCTCGCTGGTCGTCGCCGCGCCAGTGGGCGAGAGGGAACGCTGGCTCTCCGTCGCAGGCCCCGTCACCACCGAGACCGATGGGGCGAACGAGCTGAGCTCCCGGCTCGCCGCCCGCTACTGGGACCTCGACGACCCCACCCGGGCCAGGGATCTCGCCGGGATCCTGGCGCACGACCAGGTCCGCGTGATCATCCACCCGGACACCGTGCACCGCTACGCATACTGACGTCGGGCTAGACTGCGTGTGGCCGTGACTGGCGAGGGTGGGTCACCACCGGGGAGCGGCCGAGCGACCCGTGATGCGCGCCGCCCGCCTGGGTGCCAGGGTTTTCCGCGAAGCTACCTCCGAGGAGAACCGCCATGTCCGGCGCCCCGTCCACTCGCCCCGACGACCAGCAGGTTGTCCAGCTCACCGACGACTCACAGCGCCCCGTCCGGCGCGCCCTGCTGAGCGTCTACGACAAGACCGGCCTGATCGAGCTCGCCACGGCGCTGCACGACGCAGGGGTCGAGCTGGTCTCCACCGGGTCCACCGCGTCCCGGATCGCCGACGCCGGCATCCCCGTCACCCCCGTCGAGCAGCTCACCGGGTTCCCCGAGTGCCTCGAGGGCCGGGTCAAGACCCTGCACCCCCGCGTGCACGCCGGCATCCTCGCCGACACCCGCAAGCAGGACCACCTCGACCAGCTCGCCCGGCTCGAGATCGCGCCGTTCGAGCTGGTCGTCGTGAACCTCTACCCGTTCGCGGCCACCGTCGCGTCGGGCGCCGGGCCGGACGCCGTCGTCGAGCAGATCGACATCGGCGGGCCGTCCATGGTGCGTGCCGCGGCCAAGAACCACCCGTCGGTCGCGGTCGTCGTCGACCCGGCGCGGTACGACGACGTCGTCACCGCCGTGCGGGCCGGCGGCTTCACCTACGCCCAGCGCAAGGCGCTCGCGGCGGCGGCCTTCGTGCACACCGCGACGTATGACGTCGCCGTGGCCTCCTGGATGGGGAACGTCGTGTCGCCCACGGACGAGGTGACGGTCGACGGCGAGCCGCAGCACTCCGGGTTCCCCGCCTGGATCGGCGGCACGTGGGACCGGTCGGACGTGCTCCGCTACGGCGAGAACCCGCACCAGCGGGCCGCCCTCTACACACGCGGCGACGGGGTCAAGGGCCTGGCCCAGGCCGAGCAGCTCCACGGCAAGGCCATGAGCTACAACAACTACGTCGACGCCGACGCCGCGTGGCGGGCCGCCTGGGACCACGAGGGCCCGGCGGTGGCGATCATCAAGCACGCCAACCCGTGCGGTATCGCCGTCGGTGCCGACATCGCGGAGGCGCACGTGCGGGCCCACGCGACCGACCCGGTCAGCGCGTTCGGCGGCGTGATCGCGGCCAACGGCGTGATCACGGCGGCCGCGGCCGCGCAGATCGCCCCGGTGTTCACCGAGGTCGTCGTTGCGACCGGTTTCGAGCCGGAGGCGCTGGAGATCCTGCGGGCCAAGAAGAACATCCGGCTGCTGGTCGTCCCGGAGGCACCGTCCGGCGCCGTCGAGACCCGGCCGATCTCCGGCGGGCTGCTCATGCAGGCGACCGACCGCTTCCAGGCTCCTGGGGACAACCCGGAGGAGTGGACCCTGGCGACCGGCGAGGCCGCGTCTCCCGAGGTCCTCGCCGACCTCGCCTTCGCATGGAAGGCCGTGCGGGCCGCCAAGTCGAACGCGATCCTCCTCGCCAAGGACGGCGCGGCGGTCGGTATCGGCATGGGCCAGGTGAACCGTGTCGACTCGTGCCGCCTCTCGGTCGAGCGCGCGAACACCCTGGCCGAGGGCGAGTCGGGCCCTGTCGAGCGTGCCCGCGGCGCCGTTGCGGCGTCCGACGCGTTCTTCCCGTTCGCCGACGGCCTGCAGGTGCTGCTCGACGCCGGGGTCACCGCCGTCGTGCAGCCGGGCGGCTCGATCCGCGACGAGGAAGTCATCAAGGCGGCAGAGGCGGCGGGCGTGACGATGTACCTGACGGGCACCCGCCACTTCGCCCACTGACTCCAGTTCGCCGAGGTAGAGCGGGTGTCCGGACACACGCTCTACCTCGCGG
>NZ_JBHXBG010000045.1:0-20940 GCF_042726755.1 Promicromonospora sp. NPDC060271
CGGCGAGGTAGAGCGCGTGTCCGGACAGGCGCTCTACCTCGCGGGAGATGGAAGCATGAGCACATGGCCATGACCTTGAGCGGCACCCTGGTGGAGTCGCTGCGGAACCGCATCGTGAGCGGCGACATCGCCCCGGGCGAGAAGCTGCCCAGCGAGCCGCGGCTGGCGGCCGAGCACGGGGTGAGCCGCACCGTCGTCCGCGAGGCGATAGCGCGCCTGAACCTCGAGGGCCTGGTCCACACCCGGCGGGGCAGCGGCAGCTACGCGCTCACTCCCCCGGCCGACGACGCCGACGGCGCCCCGCCGCTCGCCCGTTCGCTGGCCGACCGGCTCGCCCTGGTCGAGTACCGCCTCGCGCTGGAGGCCGAGGCAGCCGCGCTCGCCGCGACCCGGCGTACGCCGGCCCAGCTCGCGGCGCTGGCCGACCGCCTCGACTCCCTCGCGTCCTCGGACGGCCATCCGGCGACCGCCATGCAGCACGACTTCGCCTTCCACCGCCTCGTGGCCGAGGCCGCCGGCAACAGGTTCCTGCTGGAGGCCCTGGACCGGCTCGGGCCGCAGATGATCGCCATGCCGCGCGGCCGCCTCGACCGGCACGACGGCGGCCGCTTCACCGCCGTCGTGCAGGAGCACCGGGCGGTGCTCGCGGCGCTGGAGTCGCAGGACCCGCTGGCAGCCGCGGCGGCGATGCGGGTCCACCTGGCGGGCTCGCGCCGCCGGCTTCTTGCCGAGTCGGGCGCGGCCACGGCAGACGGCGCGACCTGACCATGCGGTTCCTGCCAGACCGGGCCGTGTCCTGGCAGCAACCGCATGGTCAACCGCTCGGGGTCCCTAGCGCGGCTTGACCGCCAGCACGGGATGGTCCGCCTGCAGCAGGATGCGCTGCGCCACCGACCCCATGATGAACTTCCCGACCGTGCTCCGGCGGCGCAGGCCGATCACGATGAGCGACGCGTCGTGCTTCTCGGCCAGGTCCAGGATCTCGTCGGTGAAGTCGTCGCGGTGCGTGCCGCGTACCACCTCGGCCCGCACCCCGGCGTCGTCCGCCAGGGTGAGGACCCGGGACAGGTCCTCCGTCGTCGCGACGGTGGTCTCCACCACTGAACCCTCGCGTGCCGAGTTCACGACGAGCAGGTCCTCGTCCCGGAGCCGGGCCTCGGTGATCGCCGCCCGCGCGGCGGCCTCTCCGGCAGGGGTGGGCACGTAGCCGACGACGATGGTCATACTGACTCTTCCTCTCGGTTCTGGGCCGGCATCTGGGCCGCCCGTCGATCGCGCACGGACCGGACCAGCGGCAGCACGGCGACCACCACGAACACGACCAGCAGCGTCGCGGAGATGGGCCGGGTGAAGAAGCCGGCGGCGGACCCGTCGAACATGAGCAGCGAGCGCCGCAGGCTGGACTCGAGCAGGGAGCCGAGCACGAACGCCAGCACGAGCGGCCCGGGCTCGAAGCCGAACTTCTTCATCAGGTAGCCGACGGCTCCGAAGACGACGACCAGGAGCACGTCGAACACGGAGTTGTTGATCGTGTACGCGCCGATCATCGTGATGAGCGCGGTGGCAGGCGCGAGGATCGCCGCGCGCACCCGCAGGATGCGGACGAAGACGCCGACCAGCGGGATCGACATGATCAGCAGCAGCACGTTGCCGATGTACATCGAGTTGACGACGCCCCAGAACAGGTCGGGGTGCTCGGTGACGAGCTGCGGGCCCGGCGTGATGCCCTGGATCAGCAGGGCGCCGAACATGAGGGCCATGGTCGCGTTGGCGGGGATGCCGAGGGTGAGCAGCGGGATGAAGGAGCTGGTCGCGGCGGCGTTGTTCGCCGTCTCCGGGCCTGCGACGCCCTCGATGGCGCCCTTGCCGAAGCGGCTGGGGTCCTTGGCGCGCTTCTTCTCGGCGGCGTAGGCCGCCATGGAGGCGATGGTCGCGCCGCCGCCGGGCAGGATGCCGAGGAAGAAGCCGAGCACGGACCCGCGGGTCACGGCCCCGGAGGACTCGCGCAGGTCCTTGCGTGAGGGCCAGACGTTCGCGATCTTGCCGGGCGCGTGCACGGCGCGGTGCCGCTCCTGAAGGTTGTACAGGATCTCGCCGAGGCCGAACAGGCCCATGGCGACGGGTACGAAGTCGATGCCGTCCGCCAGGCTGAGGCTGTCGAACGTGAACCGTTCGGCGCCCGTGAAGGCGTCCCGGCCGACGGTGGCGAGCAGCAGCCCGATCGCCGCGGCGATCAGCGCCTTGAGCTTGGCGCCGGACGCGATGGTGGAGACCAGCAGGATGCCCAGCAGCGCGAGCGCCGTGTACTCGGGCGGCCCGAAGTCGACGGCGAAACCCGCCACGACCGGCGCGAGGAACGTCAACCCGATGATGGCGACCGTGCCGCCAACGAACGAGCCGATGGCGGCGATGCCGAGCGCCGTGCCCGCCCGGCCCTGCCTGGCGAGCGCATGCCCGTCCAGGACGGTGACCACCGAGCTGGCCTCCCCCGGCAGCCGCAGCAGCACCGAGGTGATGGTGCCGCCGTACTGGGCGCCGTAGAAGATCCCGGCGAGCATGATGATCGCGGTCACCGGCTCCACGCCATAGGTCAGCGGGAGCAGGATGGCGATGGTCGCCGCCGGGCCGAGGCCCGGCAGCACACCGATAAGCATGCCGATGACCACGCCGACCAGGCAGTACAGGAGATTCGTCGGTTCAAGCACGACGGCGAAGCCGGCCAGGACGTTCTGCAGCGATTCCACGTGATTCCCTTTGTGGGCGGTCTGAGTCGTGCGGTCAGGTCAGAAGAGGTGCGGGACGTTCGTGCCGAGCGCCCCGACGAAGACCGCGTAGAGCGCGCCGACCACGAGCACCGAGTACAGGACGGCGGACCGCCAGGACTCCCCGCCGAGGAGCTTCATCCAGACGAGGCTCAGGAGCAGCGCGGGGATCTCGAAGCCGATCACCGGCAGGAGCGCCACGAGCCCGAGCAGCGTCGCGAGGCCGGCCAGCGAGAGCCACGAGTACCGGGAGAACTTCTCGCCGTCCCCGCCCCGGCGTCCGACGACCGCCTGGGCGAGGGACAGCACGACGATCGCGACGCTCACCGCGAGCGGCCAGAGCCCGGCACCGGGCCGCGACGGCGTGCCGAGGCCCAGGGCCACGGCCGCCACCGCGCCCGCCACCCCGACACCGGCGGTCACCAGGCACGCGGCCAGGTTGGCGACCGGGCCGGCGGCGGGCGGTGCGGCGTCGTCGACGGGCTCGAGGGGCTCGACCGGCTCGGCGGTCCGCACGGCTGGGCTCTTCACGACCGGTCAGCCTTCCGCGAGGCTGATGTCGTACTCGTCGGTGAGCGCCTGGTACTTCTCGGCGAGCTCCGTCCACTCCGCGGTGACCTCTTCGCCGGAGATCTCGTGCGGCGTGAGCAGGTTGTTCTCGTTGAACTCCTGGTACGTGTCGGTCGCGATCGCGGCGTCTATCGACTTCACGAGCCGGGCCTTGACGTCCTCCGGCAGGCCCTTCGGGGCGGCGACGGCGCGGTACTGCGAGACGGGCACGTCGTACCCCTCCTCGACGGCGGTCGGCACGTCCGGGAGGAACTGGTTGCGCTCGGCCGAGAACGCCAGCAGCGGCACCACCTTGCCCGCGTCGATCTGCGGCTTGGCCTCGCCGAGCTGCACGGTGGCCACCTGGACCTGGTCGCCGACGACGGCGGTGAGTGCGGGCGAGCCGGAGTCGAACGGGACCGCGGTGCCCTCGACGTCGGCCTGCGCGAACAGGACCGCCTGCGCGAGCTGCGAGCCGGTGCCCACGCCGGTGGTGCCGTACGTGACGTCGCCGGACGCCGCCTTGAGGTCGTCGAAGGTCTCGAAGCCGGACTCGGCGCTGGCGAGCAGCACGTAGTCGTCCTGTGACAGACCCTTGAGCACCTCGAGGTCGTCCAGGCTCACCGCCTCGTCCTCGGACACCGCCAGCGGGGTGATCGTGATGAGGGAAGCGTTGAGCAGGATCAGCTCGTGGCCGTCGGCGGGCTTGGCGGCGACCTCCTCGGTCGCGAGCGCGCCGTTGGCGCCGGCCCGGTTGACCACGGGCACGGACTCGCCGAGGTCCTCGGCCATGCCCTCGGCGACGGCGCGGGCGATCAGGTCGGTGGAGCCTCCGGCGTCCTGGCCCACGGTGATGGTCACGGGTCCGCTCGGGAAGCCGTCGGCGTCGGACCCTCCGGCCACGTTCCCGCCGCAGGCGGCGAGGGTCAGGGCGGCGAACGCGGCGCCGGCTCCGAGGAAGGCCCTGCGGGTGCGCAGGGTCCGGTCGGCGGGAGTTGTCATCGCGGCTCTCTCCTCATTGAGATCGGGACACAGATATCGGGACACAGAGATCAGGGATCGGGATCGGATCGAAAAGGCCTGTCCCGGTCGGTCGTCGAGCATAGGAAGCCCGTACGATGCCTGTCTAAGCCTCTTACTGCATTGCTTGATTCTCGGAATGCATCGAGTCCCGGAAAGGTCGTCGTGTACACCCTCGATCAGGTCCGCTGCTTCCAGGCCGTCGCGGAGGAGCTCCACTTCGGCCGCGCCGCGGAGCGGCTGAACATGACCCAGCCCCCGCTCAGCCGCCAGATCCAGAAGCTCGAACGCGCGGTGGGGGTGCCGCTTTTGGAGCGGGACAACCGGCATGTCGAGCTGACGACGGCGGGCGCCGCCTTCCTCGAGGAGGCACGCCGCCTGCTGACCGCCGCCGACGCCGCCCCGGCGCTCGCCCGGAAGATCGCGGCGGGCAGGGCCGGCGTGCTGCGCCTCGGCTTCACCGCCGCGTCCGGCTTCAGCCTGCTTGGCACGCTCGTCCAGGAGATCGCCGAGTTCATGCCCGACGTCGACCTCGACCTCCAGGAGCTGGTCACGATCGAGCAGATCGAGGCGATCCGGCGCGGTGAGCTCGACCTCGCCCTCGGCCGGCCGCCGTTCGACCAGGAGAGCTTCGACTCGCGGCTGCTCCTCTCGGAGGACCTGGTCCTGGCCGTGCCGGACGGGCACGCGTTCGCCCGGCTGGACCGGCCCGTCGTCGTCGGCGACCTGCGCGAGCAGGCGGTGATCGGGCACCACCCCACCAAGGCCCGCTACTTTTACGACATGGTGGTGCGCTACATCGACGTCGAGCACGCGAACGTCGTGCACGTCGTCAGCCAGATCCTCACGATGTGCTCGCTGGTCGCAGCGGGCCGCGGCGTCGCGTTCGTCCCCGAGTCGGCCCGGCTCCTCGGCCTGCCGGGGGTCACGTTCGTCGAGCTGGGCGACGTGCCGCACGGCGTCGTCGAGCTCCACGCCATCTGGAACCGCACATCAAAAAACCCGGCCCTACACACCTTCCTGACCTTCCTCCACCCAAACGACTGACCCTCGTTGAGTGCTGGGTATTTGTGGGATCGAAACGGTTCGAACCCGCAAATACCCAGCACTCAGCGGAAGAGGAGGGCCGGTGATGTTGCTGGGGTATCAGTTGATGCACTTTCGGGCTTGGACAGGCATCGTTCGAGATTCCTAGGTTGGCGACCAGCACGCCATCGCCGACGTCTGTCACAGGAGGGGCCCCTTGGCCACGTACGCACCCCAGGAGCTCGCCGTCTCCCTCAAGGACGGGCTGCTCTCGTTCCCCGTCACCCCGTTCACCGGGGACGGGGAGATCGACGAGGAGCGCTACCGCGAGCACATCGACTGGCAGTCGAGCTTCGAGATCGGCGGCCTGTTCGCCGCCGGCGGCACGGGCGAGGGGTTCAGCCTGACCCCCGAGGAGTCGGCCCGCGTGGTGCGGCTCGCCGTCGAGACCGCGGCCGGACGCACCCCCGTGCTCGGCAGCGCGGGCGGCAACACCGCCCAGGCCATCGCGAACGCGCGGGCCGCTGAGGCCGCCGGCGCGGAAGGGCTCCTGCTGCTGCCCCCGTACCTGACCGAGTGCGACCAGGACGGGCTCCTGGAGCACGCCTCCGCCATCTGCGCCGCCACGAGCCTCGGCGTCATCGTCTACAACCGCGGCAACGCCGTGTACTCCGCGCAGACCGTCGCACGGCTCGCGGAGCGGCACCCCAACTTCATCGGGTTCAAGGACGCCGTCGGCGACATCGAACAGCTCACCCGCGTCCACGCCACGAACGGTGACCGGCTCTTCTACCTCGGCGGGCTGCCCACGGCGGAGACCTTCGCGCTGCCGCTGCTCCAGCTCGGCATGAGCACCTACTCGTCGGCCATGTACAACTTCGTGCCCGAGTTCGCCCTGGACTTCTACCGGGACGTGCGTGCCCAGGACCACGCGGCCGTGACCGAGAAGCTGCGCCGGTTCGTGCTGCCCTACCTCGACATCCGCGACCGCGCCAAGGGATACGGGGTATCGATAGTCAAGGGCGGCCTGAAGGCAGTCGGCCGGGACCTGGGCGGCGTCCGCCCGCCCCTGCAGGACCTGACCGACCGCGACCTGAAGGACCTGGGCACCCTGATCGACGACGCCGGCGTCCGCTGACGCACGACCCGCCGACGCACCAACCGCCCGAAACAGCACGGGAGAGAGACGATGACCACGACCGAGCTCACCGGACACTCGATAGTCGCCGGCGCGCCGCTGGCAGGCGGGGCGGGCACCGTCGCCGGCCAGGACCCGGCGACGGCGCAGGCCCTCGAGCCCGCCTACTCGCTGCTCGACGACGCCCAGGTCGCCCGCGCGACCGCCGCCGCGCAGGAGGCCTTCGCCTCCTTCTCCACGCTCGCCCCGGAACCGCACGCCCGGTTCCTGGAACAGATCGCGGACAACATCGACGCCATCGGGCCCGACGTCGTCCCGCGCGCCGTGCGCGAGACCGGCCTCCCGGCGGCCCGCCTGACGGGGGAGGTCGCCCGGACCACCGGGCAGCTACGCCTGTTCGCCCAGGTCGTGCGGCAGGGCGACCACCGCGGCGTGCGGGTCGACCCGGCGCTGCCCGACCGCACTCCCCTGCCCCGCGCCGACATCCGGCAGCGCAAGGTGCCGCTCGGCCCCGTCGCCGTGTTCGGCGCGAGCAACTTCCCGCTCGCCTTCTCCACCGCCGGCGGCGACACCGCCTCGGCGCTGGCCGCGGGCTGCCCCGTCGTCGTCAAGGCGCACAACGCGCACCCCGGCACCGCCGAGCTCGTCGGCCGTGCGGTGGCCGACGCCGTCGCGGAATGCGGCCTGCACCCCGGTGTCTTCTCCCTGGTCTACGGGCCCGGCAACGCCGTGGGCAAGGCCCTCGTGACGGACCCCGTGATCCAGGCCGTCGGCTTCACCGGCTCCCGGGGCGGCGGCCTCGCGCTCGTCGCGGCGGCGGCCGCCCGCCCGGTGCCCATCCCTGTCTACGCCGAGATGAGCTCCATCAACCCGACGATCCTGCTCGACGGCGCCCTGGCCGGCGACGTCGACTCGCTCGCCGCCGCGTACCTCACGTCGGTGACCGGCTCGTCGGGCCAGCTCTGCACCGCTCCCGGGCTGGTCCTCGTGCCGGACGGCGCGCGCGGCGACGCCTTCGTCGAGGCGGCCGGGCGCGCCGCCGCCGCCACCGCGGGCCAGACCATGCTGACGGCGGGCATCGCCGAGGCCTGGCAGCGGGGCGTGGACACGCTCGCAGCGCAGGACGGCGTGCACCTGGTCGGTGCGGGCTCCCCGGGCGGCAGCGAGAACGCGCCCGCGCCGGCCGTGTTCGCGAGCGCCGTCCCGACGCTGCTGAGCAACCCGGTGCTGCAGGCCGAGATCTTCGGCGCCGCCTCGCTGGTGGTCCGGTACGCCGACGCCGGCGAGCTGCTCGCCGCCGTCGAGCGCCTGGAGGGGCAGCTCACGGTGACGCTGCACCTGACCGAGGCCGACCGGGAGGCCGCCGCGGCGCTGCTGCCCGTCCTGGAGCGCAAGGCGGGCCGCATCCTCGCGAACGGCTGGCCGACCGGCGTCGAGGTGGGGCACGCGATGGTGCACGGCGGGCCGTTCCCCGCGACGTCCGACTCCCGCAGCACGTCCGTGGGTTCGCTCGCGATCGAGCGGTTCCTGCGCCCCGTCGCGTACCAGAACCTGCCGGAGTACCTGCTGCCCGAGCCGGTCCGGTCGGACAACCCGTGGCACCTGACGCGCCGGGTCGACGGCGTGCTGGAGGCCGGCCGGTGAGCGCCCACCCCACGATCGCCCGGGTCGAGGTGGTGCCCGTCGCGGGCCACGACTCGATGCTGCTGAACCTGTCCGGTGCGCACGCCCCGTTCTTCACGCGGAACATCGCAATCGTCACGGACTCCGACGGCCGCACCGGGCTGGGCGAGGTGCCCGGCGGGGAGAAGATCCGGGCCACGATCGAGGAGGCGGGGCGGCTCGTCGTCGGGCAGCCCGTTGCCCGGTACCGCAGCCTGCTGCGCACCGTCTCCGCCGCGTTCGCCGACCGCGACGCGGCCGGGCGCGGCCTGCAGACGTTCGACCTGCGCACCACCGTGCACGCCGTCACGGCCCTGGAGTCCGCGCTGCTCGACCTGCACGGCCAGGACCTGGGCGTGCCCGTCGCCGAGCTGCTCGGCGACGGCGTCCAGCGCGAGGCCGTGCCGATGCTCGGCTACCTCTTCTACGTGGGCGACCCGGACGCGACCGACCTGCCGTACCTGCGCGGGGACGACGAGTCCGACGCCTGGGGCCGGCTGCGCCGCGAGCAGGCCCTGACGCCCGACGCCGTCGTGCGGCTGGCGGAGGCCGCCGCCGCACGCTACGGCTTCACGGACTTCAAGCTCAAGGGCGGCGTACAGGCGGGCGACCTGGAGGTCGACGCCGTCGTGGCGCTCAAGGAGCGGTTCCCCGACGCCCGGATCACGCTCGACCCCAACGGCGGCTGGCCGCTCGCCGAGGCGGTCCGGCTGGGCGGACGCATGCGCGGCGTCGTCGCCTACGCCGAGGACCCGTGCGGCGCGGAGGGCCGGTTCTCCGGCCGCGAGGTCATGGCGGAGTTCCGGCGGGCGACCGGCCTGCCGACCGCGACCAACATGATCGCGACGGACTGGCGCGAGCTGGCGCACGCCGTGCGTGCGGGCGCCGTCGACATCCCGCTCGCCGACCCGCACTTCTGGACCATGGCCGGCTCGGTGCGCGTGGCGCAGCTCTGCCACGAGTTCGGGCTGACCTGGGGATCGCACTCCAACAACCACCTCGACGTCTCGCTGGCCATGTTCACGCACGTCGGCGCGGCGGCGCCCGGCACGATCACCGCGCTGGACACGCACTGGATCTGGCAGGACGGGCAGGGCCTGACGACGGCGCCGCCCCAGATCCGCGACGGCGCGATCGCGGTGACGACGACGCCGGGCCTCGGCGTCGAGCTGGACCGCGACCGCCTGGCCGCCGCGCACGAGCTGTACCTGGAGCACGGCCTTGGCGCCCGTGACGACGCGCTGGCCATGCGGTACCTGGTCCCGGGATGGGAGTTCGACCCGAAGCGCCCGTGCCTCGTCCGCTGACTGCCCTGTTGAGTGCTGGGTATTTGTGCACTTTCGGGCCCGAGACCCGCAGATACCCAGCACTCAGCGCTGCTAGATTCGAGGGGTGTTCTGGACCGCAGCCGAGAGCTACAGCATGGAGACGACGTGCTCGCGTCGTCGCGCCCCGCTGTACGGCGCGGACGAGGACCGCCGCGAGCTGCATCCCTGAGTGACGGAACGCCCGCGCCCGCACATCGTCGTGCCGGCGCACCGCCGCCCGCCCGTCACGACCACCAGGGAACCACCATGCGCGCTTCCGACCTGCCATCCGTCCTGCGGGACGGGCGCGAAATCGTGCTCCTGCACGGCACGCACATGCTCAACCTCACTGCGGCGTCGGGCAACCCGATCCAGGCGATGGACCTCGGCTTCGCGCTCCAGGCCCGCAGCCTGGCCGCGATCGTGGCCGGACAGGCCGGGCCGGCCGGGGTGTCCGCAGTGCCCGGGCCGGTCGACCGCGTGCTGGCCACGTCCCTGGTCGGGCTGCTGTCCGGACGCGGGTGACCTGCCGGGCGGGATCGGCTACCTCGTGGCGATCCCGTCCAGCAGGTTGCCCACCAGTGCCTCGACGAAGCCGTCCGTGATCGGCTCGTCCGGGATCAGGAGGCGGTGGTAGACGGCGCCCCAGAGCTGGTCGACGACCACCTGCACGTCGACGTCGTCCCGCAGCTGGCCCTGCTCCTGCGCCCGCGCCAGCCGCTCCCCCGCCAGCGCGCGCCGCCCGGAGGAGTACAGGGTCCGGTACGCGACCGCGAGGTCCTTGTCCGTCTGGGACTCGCCGATCAGCTCCGCGAGGATCCGGCCCCCCGGCGTCGTGGTCATCAGGCGGACGAACGCGTGGAGCTGGTCCAGGAGGTCGGCGCGGATGTCGCCCGTGTCCGGGAAGGCGAGCGTCTCCTGGACCGCGTGGAAGTACCCGTCGAGCGCCAGCGCGCCCCTGGAGGGCCACCACTTGTACAGCGTGGTCTTGCTGACGCCGGACAGCCGCGCGACCCGCTCGAACGTCAGGTCGGCGATGCCCTCGCCGAGCAGCAGCTCCCCCACGGTGCGCAGCACGTCGCCCCGCACCTCGTCGGCCGGCCGCCGCCCGCGCCGTCGGCTGCGTGCACCAGGCACCTCGACGGCGGACGCCGTCGCCTCGTTCTCCACGTGTGCTCCCCCTGGGTGCTGGTCGACTAGGTCCTGGTCAGCGCCCGCCAGTCTAGGTCTGGCGACCACTACCGGCGTTCGCGGGCCGACCCGGCGTCTACCGTGAGGAGATCGCCCAGGCCGACCCGGCCGAGGAAGTCGCGGCGGGTGCGGTCGGCGAGGTCGGAGACCGCCGCCGAGCCGTCGTCGGCCGGGTCGATGTGCACCCGGTACGGCCGCTGACCTGCGGGCAGGGCGACGATGCGGGCGATCTCGTCGGAGACCAGCGAGGCGTCAGCGTCCTCGGGCGCCAGGGCCGCGAGCTTCTCGGCCACCTGGCCCATCAGGCCGGCGTACCGGGTCTCGTACGCGGCCTCGACGTCCGCGTCAGCCGGATGGCCGGCGTGCGCGAAGTGGTTCGTGCCGCTGGTGAACGAGCCGGGCACCACTATCGACGTCTCGACGCCCCAGCGGGACAGCTCGGCGGCGTAGGACACCGCGAGGGAGTCCATGCCGGCCTTTGCGGCGAAGTACGGGGCGAGGTAGGGCGGCGTACCGCCCTTGACGCTGGAGCTCGACACCCAGACCACGAGGCCCTCGCCACGGGCGCGCATGCCGGGCAGGACCGCCCGGTTCACGCGCTGGGTGGAGAGCACGTTGATGTCGTACAGCTCCGCGAGCTGCTCGGGCGTGAACGCCTCGGCCGGCCCGACGACCATGTGCCCCGCGTTGTGGATCAGCACGTCGATGCGGCCGTGCTCCGCCTGGATCCGCGCCGCTGCGCGGTCGATGGAGTCCTGGGAGCTCACGTCGAGCTCGACGGCCCGCAGGTCCACCCCGTGCTCGGCGGCGTAGGCCTGCGCGGCCTCGACCTGCGGCGCGTTGCGGCCCTCGGTCTGGCGCATGCCCGCGTAGACGGTGTCACCCGCGTCCGCGAGCGCGCGGGCGGTGAGGGCGCCGAAGCCGGACGACGCCCCGGTGATGACGATGACGTTGCTCATGCGATGCCTCCGTTGACGTAGACCGTCTGCCCGTTGACCCAGCGGGCGGGACCGGCGAGGAAGGCGACGGTCTCGGCGACGTCGTCCGGGGTGCCGAGGCGCTCCAGGGGCGCGAGGCCCGCGAGCCTGCCGACGGTCTCCTCGTCCTTGCCGTCGAGGAACAGCGGCGTGGCGGTCGGCCCGGGGGCGACGGCGTTGACGGTGATGTCCTTGCCCCGCAGCTCGCGCGCGAGCACCAGGGTCAGGGCCTCGACCGCCGCCTTGGACGCCGCGTAGGGCGCGTAGGTGGGGTGCTGCAGGCGGGTCTGGCTCGTGGAGAAGCCGATGATCGCGCCGCCCGGCCGGACGCGGCGGGCCGCCTGCTGCGCCACGACGAACGAGCCGCGGATGTTGGTGCGGTGCATGCGGTCGAGGTCGGCCAGGTCGAAGCTCGCGACAGGGCCGAGGATCATGATCCCCGCGGTGTTCACCACCACGTCGATCCCGCCGAACGCCGCCTCCGTCGCGTCGAACGCGGCGGCCATGGCCTCCTCGTCCGCGACGTCGCCGCCGACGGCGATCGCCTGCCCGCCCGACGCGGCGATCCGGGCGACGACCTCCTCGGCCCTGGCCTGGTTGCCCGCGTAGTGGACGGCGACGGCGAAGCCGTCCGCGGCGAGGCGCTCGACGACGGCGCGGCCGATGCCGCCGGAGCCGCCGGTGACGAGGGCGACCCGAGTGGTGCTGGTGGTGCTCATGGCATCCTCCTGAGGTTCCGATGTGGACTGTGCGTTCATATAAACACAGATGTGTACGCCGCGTCCATATCTTCACAGAAAAATGACGGCGGTCCAGGCACCCCCAGAGTGCCCGGACCGCCGCCGGTCAGGTCCGCGGTCTCAGACCGTGGCCGGCTCGACCACCTTCTCGCGGGAGCCGGTGCTCGGCCCGTCGGCGTCGCCGCCGGCGGAGTCGTTGCGGGAGCCTTCGTCGGCCGGGGCTCCGTGCGTGTCGTCCATCGCGCTCTCGTCGAACGGGATGTCGCCGGAGAGCACCTGGGCCACGCGCTCGCCGTCGATCTCCTTGGTCCAGGTACCGATGACCACCGTCGCGACGGCGTTACCCGTGAAGTTGGTCACCGCGCGCGCCTCGGACATGAAGCGGTCGATGCCGACGATGATCCCGACGCCGTCGACCAGGTCGGGGCGGTAGGTCTGCAGGCCGCCGGCGAGGGTCGCCAGGCCCGCACCGGTGACGCCGGCCGCGCCCTTGGAGGCGATGATCATGAAGACGAGCATGCCGATCTGCTCGGGGACCGACAGCGGCGTGCCCATGGCCGAGGCGATGAACAGCGACGCCATGGTCAGGTAGATGGCCGTGCCGTCCAGGTTGAACGAGTACCCGGTCGGCACCGTGATGCCGACGACCGGCTTGGACACGCCCAGGTGCTCCATCTTGGCGATCAGGCGCGGCAGGGCCGACTCGGACGACGAGGTGCTGACGATCAGCAGGTACTCGCGGGCCAGGTACTTCATGAGCCGGAAGATGTTCACGCCGGACACGAGCTTCAGCACGGTGCCGAGCACGAGGACGATGAACAGGACGCACGTGATGTAGAACCCGGCCATCAGGGTGCCGAGCTGGACGACGGCGCCCCAGCCGGTCTCGCCGACGACCGCCGCGATGGCGCCGAACGCGCCGACCGGCGCGACCCACAGGATCATCGTCAGGACCCGGAAGACTATCGACTGGAGCAGCCGGATCGCCTCGAGGGCGGGCTTGCCGCGAGCGCCGAGCTGCTGGATGGCGAACCCGACCAGCAGCGCGACGAACAGGGTCTGCAGCACGGACTCGCCGGTGAGCGGCGAGACGAGCGTGGTGGGGATGATGCCGAGCACGAACTCGGTGAGGGACGACGCCTCGCCCTCCGCCTCGTAGGTGGTGCCCGCGATGGACAGGCCCTCGCCCGGGTGCAGCAGGTTGCCGACGACCAGGCCGATCACGAGCGCGAAGGTCGACATGACGATGAAGTAGAGGAGCGCGAGGCCGCCGACCCGGCCGACCGTCGCGGCCTTCGCGATGGATCCGATGCCCAGCACGATGGTGCAGAAGATCACCGGCGAGATCATCATCTTGATCAGGTCGACGAACCCGGTGCCGAGCGGCTTGAGCGCCACTCCGGTCTCGGGGGACGCAAGGCCCACGATGACGCCGGCCACGACGGCGACGATCACCGCGATGTACAGGTAGTGACTCTTGTCGAGCCGGCGGCGCGGGGTGGTCCCGGGGCCGGCGGGCAACGTTTCCGCCATTGGTCTTTTCCTCTCACAACGCTGTGTGGTCAGCGACAAGAGTGCTGGGCGGAGCGGTGAATCCCGCCATTGCGTACTTAATGTTCTCCGAAGGGGTTCCACCTGGTCGGGCCCGGCGGCGCCGGGGGTCACAATGGGTCCGTGGCGCAGCGACGGGGTGCGAGTATCGCGAGGTGGTTCCTCGCCGTGCACACGACGCTGCTGTTCGTCGGCGCGATGGTCGTCTTCGGGCTGCTGGTGCTCGACGCCCGGTCCACCGCCCAGACGCACGCGGCGAAGGAGAGCACGGACCTGGCGGCCACGGTGGCCGCGGAGTCGCTGGTGATCGACACGGTCGGCCGGGCGCACGCCGACGCCGCCACCGACCGGGCGGGCTCGGTGGCCGAGGCGTCGCGCGTGCTGCAGCCGTATGCCGAACGGGTCATGGAGGCGACGGAGATCGACTACCTCACCGTCATGGACACCGACCGGACCCGGTACACGCACCGCAACGAGTGGCAGATCGGCCGCGCGTTCGTCGGCAGCACCGCTCCGGCCCTGCGCGGCGAGACGTTCACGGAGGTCTACGACGGCACGCTCGGCCCGTCGGTCCGTGCGGTGGTCCCGGTCGTGGCGGACGACGGCGAGGTGGTGGGCCTCGTGTCGGCAGGGGTGACGCTCGACCGGCTGTGGGACAGCATCGTCCCGCGCCTGGTGATCGTCGGCGTCGGCACGCTCCTGGCGTTCGGCGCGGGCGCCGTCGCCGCGGCCCTGCTCGCGCGCCGTCTGGACCGGATCACGGAGAGCAAGGGCCCGGACGAGCTCGCGCACCTGTTCACCGCGCACGAGGCGGTGCTGCACTCGGTCGAGGAGGGCATGCTGCTCGTCGAGGACGGCACGGTGGTGCTCGCCAACGACGAGGCGCTGCGCCTGCTCGGCGTGCCCGACCTCGCGGCCCCGTTCGCCGTCGCCGACCCGCGGCTGTCCCCCGCCGTCCGTGACGTGCTCGGCGGCGACACGCCCGAGGGGCCGGTCCGGGTGGGCGACCGGGTGCTGCTGGTGGGCCGCGACACCGCGGCGGCGTCGGGCCGGAACGTCGGCGAGGTGATCTCCCTGCGCGACCGCACGGAGCTGCAGCGGATCACCGGCGAGCTGTCGTCGGTGCGCACCATCTCGGACGCGCTGCGCGCCCAGACCCACGACTTCAGCAACCGCCTGCACACCATCGCCACCCTCATCGAGCTGGGCCGCAGCGACGAGGCGCTGCGCTTCGTCGCGAGCGAGCGCGACCTCGGCCAGCGGCTCACGGACCGCGTGGTGCAGGCGATCGAGGAACCCGTCATCGCGGCGCTCGTGCTGGGCAAGGCGGCACAGGCACGCGAACGAGCGGTGGAGATGCACTTCGAGACGCACCTCGCGCCGGGTACGCACTGGCTGGAGCCGGTCGACGTCGTGACGATCCTGGGCAACCTGATCGACAACGCCACGGACGCCGCCGCGGCCCGCGCCCTGGACGACACCACGGAGCCGGCCGGCGAGGCGTGGGTCGAGGTGTATCTCGCCAACGGGGACGACGGCTCGCTGGTGTTCCAGGTCTCCGACAGCGGGGCCGGCATCGCCGAGACGGACCGCGACCGCATCTTCGAGCACGGCTGGAGCACCAAGGACGCGACCGCCGGCGGGCGGGGCTACGGGCTGGCGCTCGTGCGCCAGGTGGTGGAGAGCCTCGGCGGCGACATCGAGGTGTCGCAGGGCACCGGGGCGGTCTTCACGGTCACGCTGCCCCGTCCGGCCGCCGACGCGCCGCGGGTACGGGCGGCCGGAACCGCGGGCGCGCGGTCGGCCGGCGCCGCCGGGGCGCGGGTGAGCGGACCATGATCCGGGTACTGGTCGTGGAGGACGACAACCGCACGGCCCAGGCGCACGGCGAGTACGTGCGCCGGGTCGAGGGCTTCGAGCTGGCCGGGGTGGTGCACACCGCGAGCGAGACCGTACGGGCGCTGCGCGACGCCCAGGCCGCGGGCGAGGAGGTGCACCTGCTCCTGCTCGACATGAACCTGCCCGACCTGCACGGCCTGGTCCTGTGCCGGCAGCTGCGCGCGGCGGGCCTGGTCGTGGACGTCATAGCGGTGACGGCGGCCCGCGAGCTCGAGACGGTGCGCGAGGCGGTCGCCATCGGCGTCGTGCAGTACCTGATCAAGCCGTTCGTGTTCGGGCTGTTCGCCGAGAAGCTCGGCGCGTACCGCAAGTACTTCGAGCAGATGCGCTCGCCGGTCTCAACCCTCAGCCAGCGTGAGGTGGACACGGCGTTCGCGGCGCTGCGGACCTCCAACGCCACGGGGCTGCCGAAGGGACTGTCCCAGGACACCCTGGACGCGGTGTCCGACCTGCTGGCCCGGCGGCCCGGCGCACTGTCGGCGAGCGAGGTCGCGGACGAGCTCCACCTCGCGCGCATCACCGCGCGCCGCTACCTGGAGTTCCTCGCGGACGCCGGGGTCGCGTCCCGGGCGCCCCGCTACGGCGCACGCGGGCGGCCCGAGCTCGAGTACGCCAGGGAGCGCCCGGCCTGACCACGGTGCTGCCTGGCCGCACGTCGTGCGCCGAGTCAGTGAGCTGGTCGGACCACGGCGCTGACTCGTGCCACCACGTGCGCCGAGTCAGCACCGTGGTCCAGGGACGTCAGCGGCCGATCGCCGCCGTCAGCCGGTCGAGGTAGTCCTGCTCGCCCGCGCTGACCGCGAGGCGCTTGCTGAAGAAGCCACCCTCCTTGGACTTGGTGGCCTTGACGACCTCCGTGGCGATCCGCAGCAGCCACTCGCCGTAGGCGGCGAGGTCCTCCTGGTCCGCCCGCTCCCGCAGCACCGCCATCGACGCCGCGGTCAGCTCGACCGCCCTCGCCGTGTCCCGCTCCGGGTTCGGACGCGGGTCCTCCGGCACGGCGACGCCCTCCGGCGTTCCCACCTTGTCGGCCAGGGACCGCTCGGCCGCCGCCTCCTCGTCCTTGAGCCTGTCCCGCAGCGCGAGCGCCACCGACTGGATGAAGTCGTTCTGGTGCTGCTGCGCCTCCCGGAACACCTTGGCGCCGGTCGCGGTCTCCCGGATGAACCGGATCGCGCCGGGCCGTCCGTCCGCCAGGGTGGCGCCCTTCAGCACCGCTCCCGGGGCGTCCAGGATGTGGCCCAGCTCGTCGTCGCTGAAGTCGGACAGATTCGTCATGCGCACGCTCTCTTGTCTGCTGGTCTGTGTCTGCTGTGTCCGTTTCTGGGAACGCGCACAACCTACTGGCTGGGCTCGTCGTCCGGCAGCGACGCGCGGTACCTGCCGGCCAGCTCGCGGGTCGCCTCCACCAGCTCCGGCGGCCCCTCCACCTCGAAGGGCACGTCGAACGCGCCGAACCGCGCGGCCAGGCCGCCCCACGACCACGAACCGAGCCCGACACGGCAGCGGGGCACGCCGTCGACGTCCGGCAGCGGCTCGCACAGGCCCTGGCCACCTACCCACGGGGCGATGTCGGCGGCCCGTGCGTGGAGCACCGCCTCGCCGTGCATCGGTGACGGCGACCCGCTGATCCGGGAGCCGACGAAGTCCGCGACGGAGCCGCCGGGCACCTCCCGGAACGTGAACCGCGGCCCGGTCCCGGTGCGCAGCCGCATCCGGTCCACCCGGAACATCCGCCAGTCGTCGCGGTCGAGGTCGAACGCCACGAGGTACCAGCGCCCGTCCGACGTCACGAGATGGTGCGGCTCGACCCGGCGCGGCGGCCGGAAGGCGCCCTCGCCCTCGCCGATCGCGGGCATCGTGCCGCCCTCGTAGTCGAAGCGCACCACCTCGCGGGCGTGGCACGCCGAGCCGAGGGACAGGAGCAGGTCGGGGTCGACCACCGGCTCGTCCGCCCCGGCCCGCCGACGCCGCACCGTTGTCACCTCGAGCGCGTCCAGCCGGGCCCTGAGCCTGGCGGGCATCACCTGCCGGATGGTGGCAAGGGCCCGCAGCGCGCCCTCCTCCGCGCCGGGGATCGTCCCGGTGCGGAGTGCGATCGCGACGGCGACCGCCTGCTCGTCGTCGAACAGCAGCGGCGGGAGCTCGGCGCCCGCGTCGAGACGGTAGCCGCCGTCGGGCCCCTTGGTGGCGTTGACGGGGTAGCCCAGCTCGCGCAGGCGGTCGACGTCGCGCCGCACGGTGCGGGGGCTCACGTTCAGCCGGTCGGCCAGGAGCGCACCGGGCCAGTCCCGGCGGGCCTGGAGGAGCGACAGGAGGGCGAGGAGGCGTCCGGAGGTCTCGAGCATGAGTTCAGCATCGCACGGGGTAAAGGCCAGAACCTGACCGCTACTACCGAGAGAGTGGGACACGTAGCCAGCAGGGACGAACCAGACCGCACGCCAGACCGCAAGAAGGAGACACCGTGATCCGCACCCAAGCGCTCACCAAGGACTTCGTGGTGAGCCGTACCCGCACAGTGCACGCAGTGCGCGGCATCTCGCTCGACGTCGAACCCGGCGAGCTGGTGGCCGTGCTCGGCCCCAACGGCGCGGGCAAGACCACCACGCTGCGCATGCTGACGACGCTCATCCCGCCGACGTCGGGCACCGCGGAGGTCGCCGGGTACGACGTCGCCACCCGCCCCGACCGTGTCCGTGCCGCCATCGGCTACGTCGGCCAGGGCGGTGCCGGCGGGGCGTCCCAGCTCGTGCGCGACGAGCTGGTCACCCAGGGCGAGATCTACGGCCTGGACCGGCGGACGGCCCGCAGCCGCGCCGCGGAGCTGGTCGAGGCCCTCGACCTGACCGAGCAGGCGGACCGCAAGATCGAGAGCCTGTCCGGCGGCCAGAAGCGCCGGCTCGACGTGGCCGTCGGCCTGGTCCACGAGCCGTCGCTGCTGTTCCTCGACGAGCCGTCGACCGGGCTGGACCCGCACAACCGCGCCAACCTGTGGGAGCACATCCTCCGCATGCGCACCGCTGCGGCCGAGCCCATGACCATCGTGCTCACCACGCACTACCTCGACGAGGCCGACACGTTCGCCGAGCGGGTGATCGTGGTCGACCACGGGCAGGTCATCGCGGACGCCACCGCCGACGCGCTGAAGGCCGACCTCGCGGGCGACCTCGTCACCCTGGGCGTGGCGGCCGAGCACGCGACGGCGCTGGCCGCCATCGCGGAGCGGGCGCCAGGCACGCGATCCGTACGGGTCGAGGCCGGCGCGGCAGGTGGGGCGAGGACCGTCGAGATCCGCACCGCCGACGGACCCGGTGCCACACCGGGGCTGCTCCGCGCCGCGGACGCCGCGGGTGTCCCGGTCAGCCGCGTGGACGTCACCCGGCCCACGCTCGACGACGTCTTCCTGAACCTCACCGGACGCAGCCTGCGGGAGACCTCGCCGGGTGAGCCCGCCGGAACCGCCCGCTCGACCAGCACCGACAACTCGACCAGCACCGACAAGAAGGAGGTCCTGGCATGAGCGCCGCGACCCTGACCCCCGGCACCGACGCATCCGGCGCCACCGCCTCCGGCACGGCCCGGCCGCTCCCCCGCCGCAGCTTCCTGCGCGACACCCGGATCGTCCTGGTCCGCGAGCTCCACCCCGTGGTACGCGACCCGTTCTCCCTGGTCTTCGGCCTCGTGCAGCCGCTGGTCTTCCTCGGGCTGTTCGGCCCGCTCCTGGCCGGCTCGGCCGGCGAGGCGCTCGGCGGCGACGTCTGGCTGTGGTTCGTGCCCGCCGTGCTCGCGATGACCACGCTGTTCGGCACGTCGGTGACGGGCTCCAACCTGCAGCTCGACCTCACGTCGGGCGTGCACGAGCGCATGCTCGTCACCCCGCTGTCCCGCCCGGCACAGCTCGTGGGGCGAGCGCTGAAGGAGATGGTCCCGATCGTCGTCCAGTCGGCGATCGTCGTGCTGGTCATGCTGCCGTTCGGCCTGCGCCCTGACCCGCTCGGGACGGTGCTCACGCTCGCGCAGCTCGCGGTGCTCGGCATCGGCGTCGGCTCGCTGTCGTACGCGCTGGCGCTCGCGGTGCGCAAGCAGGAGTGGATGTTCTGGGTGGTCCAGCAGACGTTCCTGTTCCCGGTCATGATGCTGTCGGGGATGCTGCTGCCCCTGGAGAACGGTCCGGCGTGGATGCGGGCGGCGTCGGCCCTCAACCCGCTGCGCTACGTCGTCGACTCCAGCCGGGCCGCCTTCGCGGGCGACCTGCTGTCCTCGACGGTCGCCTGGGGCTGGGTGGCGGCGCTCGCCACGGCCGCGCTGGGTCTCACGGTCGGCGTCCGCGCCATGATCCGCTCGGCGGACTGAGGCAACGGGCGCGCGTCCTGGCACGGACAATGGGTGACCGTGACCGACAACCAGGACGCGCGCCCCGCCGACGACCCGCACGCCGCCCGGCTGCGCCGGACCGTGGCGGTCGTCGCGGCCCTCAACCTCGCCTACTTCTTCGTCGAGTTCTCCGTGGCCCTCGCCGCCGGGTCGGTCTCGCTGCTGGCCGACAGCGTCGACTTCCTCGAGGACACGGCGATCAACGTGCTCATCCTCGTCGCGCTGAGCTGGCCGCTGGCGAGGCGGGCGGTGATGGGCAAGGCCATGGCGCTGGTCCTCCTGGTCCCGGCCGCGGTGGCCGCCTGGGAGGCGGCGCAGCGGTTCGCGAGCCCGACGGCGCCCGACGTCGTGCCGCTCGTCCTGGCGTCCCTCGGTGCGATAGCCGTCAACGGGACCAGCGCCTGGCTCCTGGCCCGGGTCCACCACGGCGGCGGCGCGCTCGGCCGCGCCGCGTTCCTGTCCGCCCGGAACGACGTGCTGGTCAACGTCGCGGTGATCGCCATGGGCCTGGTCACCGCCTGGACCGGCTCCGGGTGGCCCGACCTGGTCCTCGGCTGCGCGATCATCCTGCTGGCGCTGCACGCCGCGCACGAGGTGTGGGAGGTCAGCAAGGAGGAACGCCTGGCAGCCAGGGCCCTAAACGGCGACCAGATCGACTGACCCCCCTCCCGGACCGTTGAGTGCTGGGGTTTTTTTGTGGGGGATAGGGTTGGAATGGCAAAAAACCAACACAACACGAAGGGG
>NZ_JBHXBG010000045.1:20950-23151 GCF_042726755.1 Promicromonospora sp. NPDC060271
ACCTTTTGGACTCACCCCCCCCCCGCACGTTTTGTGGGTGTTTTTTGGTGGTGTTTATTGGGTTTCTATGGCAAAAAACCAACCAAACAACGAAGGGGGTCAGGCGGCGGCCACGTCTGTCGCCTTTTCCCTGAACTGGCTCGCCAGGACGCGCTGCATGACCCGCTTGCCCGTGGCGTTGCCCAGGAGCGTCTGGGTGAGGGTGCGCCGTGCCTTGTCCCGGTCGGTCTGCGGGACGAACGACACGAGGTCCCGCCGGCCGTTCTTCTGGTGGCCCGCGATGAACGGGCGCAGCCGCATCTCCCACTCGCGCAGCGCGCGGGCGGGGTTGCCCGGGTTGCGCTGCAGGACCGTGCCGAGCAGGTCCGCTCCGGCCAGGGCGGTCGAGGCACCCATGCCCGAGTACAGCGTCAGGCACCAGGCCGAGTCGCCCAGCAGCACCACGCGACCGGTGTGCCAGGTCGGCATCACCGTCTGGTGGACCGAGTCGAAGAGGAAGTCGTCGGCTGCCTCGAACTGGTCGAGGAGGTTGCCGAGCACGGGTCCCGTCGGTTCGGGTCCGAAGGCCGCGCGCAGCGACTCGGCGGGCGGACGGCGGAACTGCGCGTCCTCGTCGTCGGTCCGGTAGTTGAACAGGACCGTCGGCCGGTGGTCCGTGAACGGGAACACCCAGACCGAACGGCCGGGCTCCGCCAGGACCAGCCCGTCCGTCGCCAGGAAGCCGGGCACGGGTTCCTGGAGGACCGTGACGCCGATGATGTGGTCGAGCGGCCGCAGGTAGTCGGCGTCCGGACCGAAGGCCAGGCGGCGCACCGTCGACCGCAGGCCGTCGGCGCCCACGACGAGGTCGAACCGCTCCGTCGCCTCCGTGCTCTGCTCGCCGGCGGGCCCGCGCGCCGTGGTGCGCAGCGTGACGTCGACGCCCTCCGCGTGCTCGTCGAAGGCGACCGGCGTGGTGCCGAACCGCATCTCGGTGACCGGCCGGACGGCGTCGTAGAGCGCCGTCTCGATGTCGCCGCGCAGGATGAGCTGGGGCAGGCCGGGCAGGTCGCCGTAGCCCAGGCCCGGACGACGGCGGCCGTCCCGTTCGACGTCGTACGTGATCGACGCCGGGTCGGTCCGGTTCCCGATCGCGTCCAGCACCCCGAGCCGCGCGGCCGCCGCCTGCCCGGTGCCGAACATCCCGACGAAGTACCCGGCCCCTCGGCGTTCCGGTGCCCGCTCGATCAGCACGGTCTCCCAGCCGATGTCGCGCAGGCGCAGTGCTGCCGCCAGTCCCCCGATGCCCATCCCGACGACCAGCGCGCGTGGCTTGCTCATGTGGATCTCTCTCCTCCGGACGATGTTGCCTCATTATTGACTGGCAATTTTCGTCAGTCAAGAACGCCGGACTACGATGAGCCGGACCGAGTGAGCGGAGGGGTGACCATGGCGCGTCCGGTGCAAGACCGCACGGAGGGGATCCTGGCCGCGGCCAGAGCACAGTTCCGGCTGGACGGCGCCGAGCAGACGACAGTCGACGCCGTCGCCGCGCGCGCCGGCGTCGGCAAGGGCACCGTCTTCCTGTACTGGCCGACCAAGGCCCGGCTCCGGGACGCCGTCCTGCGGCTCGAGGTGGCGGGGCTCATGGCCGATCTCGCCGACGACCTGCGCACCGGCGCGACGCGACTGACCGTCGGACGGGTGGTCCGGCGCGAGATCCTGGCGGTCCTGGAGAACCCGGACCTGGCGCCGCACGTCCTGGGCGTCCTGGACGGGGCACCGGATCCCGCGGAGTTCCCCGGCGACCCGCTGCACCGGATCATCACGATCATGCAGGCGCACGGTCTGGTCCGGGACGCGGCCATCAACGAGATCGTCGCGGGCTTCGAGATCGTGATGAAGGGTTCCGTCGGCCTGGGGTTCACCTCGCCCGACCGGATGGAACCGCTCCTGGACGCCGCGGAGCGCCTGCTCGACTCGACCTACAGCAGGCCGGACGCCGGACCTGCCGACGTCGCCGCCGCTCTCCCGGAGGTGCTCGACGCCCTGGAGGACGCCATCGACCGGCTCGTCGAGGCCGCCGCACCGGACCGGCCCACCACTGCCGTGCTCCGGCCCCGGGAGCGCCCGGTCAGCGCGGAAGCCTGACCCACCCACCCCTCCCTGCGGGGGGTTGGGGGGTGTTTTTGTGGGTGATTGGTGTATGTCGAGTAAAAGAC
>NZ_JBHXBG010000045.1:23161-33165 GCF_042726755.1 Promicromonospora sp. NPDC060271
GTATTTGTCGTGCTGAATCGGTTTCGGACGACAAATACCCAGCACTCAACGGACGGGGGGCGGGAGGATGGGGGGATGTTCACCAGCATCGAAGCCGCTATCGACCTGCGGGTCGCCGCCTACGCCGTCATCACCGACGACCAGGGACGCATGCTCCTGCCGCACTGGAGCGAGCACGCGCACAGCGGCTGGACCATGCCGGGAGGCGGGCTCGACCCGGGCGAGGACCCCGCCGACGCGGCCGTCCGGGAGGTCCTCGAGGAGACGGGCTACCACGTCGAGCTGGACGGCCTGCTCGGCATCGACAGCTTCGTGATCCCCGCCGCGGAGCGCGTACGCCCGTCGGAACGCCCCGTGCAGGCCCTGCGGATCGTGTACCGCGCGCACGTCACCGGCGGCGAGCTGCGCGTCGAGGAGGACGGCACCACCGACGACGTCGCCTGGCACACGCCCGAGGAGATCGACGCGCTGGACCGGGTGCCGCTGGTGGACCTGTCCCGCCGCTGGGCGGGCCTCATCGACTGACGGGCCCGCACCCTCAGGGCCGGCCTCTCAGGGCCGATCGTTCAGGGCCGGACCGACGGCGGGAAACCCGTCCAGCGCAGCTCCCGCGGCAGGTGCCCCATGTCGTTGAACAGCACGACGGTCGGCGGCAGGCCGTCCCGGTACTCGATGACCGTCAGCGCCGTGTTGCCGCTGTTCAGCCCGAGCCACCGGGCGGGCGGCGCGTCCAGCGCGTGCCGCAGCAACCAGGCCACCTGGAACGCGTGGGTCACCAGCACCTCGTGCCTCTCGGACTCGGCGGGCTTCGCGAACCGGTCGACCAGCGCCGCGGCGAGCCGCTCCCCCGGGGCGCGCTCGGCGTCGTCGAACCCGTCGAAGAACCCAGCCCACACCGCCGGCAGGTCGGCGGCGGCGGGAACGTACGGCACGTGGTCGACGAGCTCCGCGGCCTCCGCGACAGGGACACCCGGCAGGCGCTCGCCGATCACCCGGGCACTCGCCGCCGCGCGGGGCAGCGGCGAGTGCCAGACGGCGTCGACCGGCAGCCCGGCGAGCCGGTCCCCCAGGAGGCCGGCCTGCCGGTGCCCGACGTCGGTGAGCTCGCCGAACGCGTCCGCCGCGCCGTGCCTGGCCAGGTAGAGATGTCTGGTCGCCATGCGCACGAACCTACTGCGCGCACCGCCCGCCGCCCGGCCTCGTCATGCGCCGCGCTGGATCCCGAGGGTCGAGATCAGGTCCTCGTGCAGCTCCATCCACACGGCGTGGCACGACTCGACGCCGGTCCCGGCCACCCACTCGCCACGCCCGGACCGGGCGTACGCGAGCGCCGTGGAGTAGCGCTCGTCGTATCCCTCGAACCGCGCGAGCCGTGACCTCAGCTCGCCCACCAGCGGGGCCAGCTCGTCGTCCAGGGCCTCGAGCTCCGCGAGCACCGCCGCGTCCCAGTCCGGGTCGGTGTGGGTGTTCACGCCGAGCCGGCCGCCGTCCTCCGGGCGCAGCTGCCAGTCGGTGCACGCCTGCAGCAGGCGTGCGTTCAGGGGCCCGAACGCCTCGTGCACCTGCTCGACGTCGGGCCGGCCGCCCGAGTCGGACAGCTCCTCGGCCAGCCGGCGGTCGTCCTCAGCCCGGCCGCGGTCGGTCATCGACCAGCCCGCCGTGCCGCCGAACGCCGCCTTCCTGATCCAGCCGTAGGCCTCGTCGTCGAGCAGGATCTCGCGGGTGTCCGCCTCGTCGAGGCCGAACCGCACGGCGACGGCGTCGTCGTCGGCCAGGCCCTGGATCCGGACCGAGTGGAGGACGAGCAGCTCGGGCTGAGAGGATCGGCCGAGCACCGGGTTGTGCGTCATATTTTTCACCGTGCATCCTCCTGGTGGCCGATGTCAACGCACGCGGGTACGCCCAGGGAGGAAGACATGTCGGACAGTTCCGCCGCCACGAGCATCACGGGGACGCCGGGCAGCCCAGGTCGGGCGTCCGGTCCGGCACGCGTGGTGCACAGCCCTGACGACTTCGGCCGGGTCCTGCCCGGCGACGTCCTCGTGTGCCGGTTCACCGAACCCGCCTGGACCGCGCTGTTCGGCATCGTCGCCGCCGTCGTCACCGAGACCGGCGGCGTGCTCTCGCACGCGGCGATCGTCGCCCGCGAGCACGGCATCCCCGCGGTGCTCGCGGTCCCCGGCGCCATGACCGTGCTGCGCGACGGCGACACCGTCACCGTCGACGGCGGGGCCGGGCGAGTCACCGCCTGACCCACCGGCCGCTGACCCACCGGCCGCACCGAGCAGACCAGCACCAGCGCCGTCCAGGGGAGCCCTACCCATGGGCAGCGCACACCGGACGTGCCAGCCTTCCGGCGTCAGACCAAGAGTCGGACCACCTGGATGGAGAGCACCATGTCAGTCACCTCCCCGTTCCGCAGAACCACGTCCCTCAGCCGGTCCAGGCGCTGGGCGTTCGCCGCCCTGGCCGCGTTCACCCTCGTCACCGCACCCGCGGCAGCGGCGGCACCGGCGGCGTCCGCGCCCGACGCCGGCGTGCTCGCCACCGCGCACAAGTCGCCGTTCAACTGCGGCAAGACCTTCTACGCCAACAACTGGAGCGGTGGCCACAACCCCAACGGCTCCATCGACTGGCAGAGCTACGGCGGCGACGCCATCAACGGCGAGACCGTCCGGGCGACGGCCGCTGGCACCGCCACCTTCGACGACGAGGGCGGAACCAGCTACGGCAAGTGGGTGCAGATCGTGCACGGCGACGGCACCCGCACCCGCTACGCGCACCTGGCGACCATGGTGCGGGCCCCCGGCCAGACCATGTCGGTCAGCCAGGGCACGGTCATCGGGACGGTCGGGTCCACCGGCGGTTCGGAGGCACCGCACCTGCACTACGAGCAGCGCGGCTCGACCGGCGTCGTCGACACCAGCCCGACCGTTGAGGGCGTGACCGTCTCCGTCGGCCAGAAGAAGGCGGTCACGAGCACCAACGCGTGCGGCGGGTCGACCAACCCGTACACGCCCACCGAGGTCTGCGGCAGCGGCTTCTCGGTGATCGACCAGGCGGCGCTCGGCACCGTCGGCCGCACCTACCTGCTGTACAACTCCGGGACCGGCGCCAACTGCGTGGTCACCCTGAAGGCGACGAACCTCGGCACCCCGAGCGCGGTATCGGCCTTCCTGGAGCCCCAGGGCTCGTCGCGCACCACCGACTCCGGCAGCTACTCGTACTACGCGGGCCCGGTCAAGCGGTCCGCGCCCGGCACCTGCGTCAGGTGGGGCGGATCGGTGGGCAGCGCCGGCTACACCAGCCCGTTCGAGCACTGCGGCTGAGCCTTCCGCCTGCACTCCTCCGCCTGCACTGATCCGTCCGCCTGCGTAGGCCGTTCGTCAGCCCTGCGCAGGCGGCTGGATCAGGTCCCACGGCATGCCGTACAGGTCCTCGAACACCGCCACCGTCCCGTAGACCTCGTGGCGGGGCTCCTCGCGGAACCGCACGCCGGCCGCCGTCATCCGCGCGTGCTGCGCGGCGAAGTCGTCGGTCTCCAGGAAGAACGCGACCTTCCCGCCGGCCTGCCGCCCGACGGCGCCCGCCGCACCGACGTCGTCGGTCACGGCGAGCACCAGCCCGGTCCCCCCGTCCGCGGGGCCGACGACGACCCGGCGCCGGCCGGACTCGTTCGTCTCGTCCTCCCGGACGGTGAACCCGAGGGCGTCGACGAAGAACGTGATCGCCTCGTCGTGGTCGAGGACGAGGTAGGTGACATCGGAGAGTCGCAGCACCTGACGATCGTAGGCCGTGCCGCACGCCGCGCCCGGTCCGCGCCACTATAGTCGGTGGTGCATATCATCTGTGGCCACGACAGTCGTCTGCCGGGAAGGCATCCACCATGAGCTTCACCCACCCCACTGGTACCCGCGGCGCCAAGCAGCCCGGCCGCACGTTCCGCTGGATGAACCGGCTGCTGATGGGACGCGCCCGGCGCGCCGAGGGAAAGACCATGGGGATGAACCTCCTGGTCCTGACCACTGTCGGCCGCAAGAGCGGGCAGGAGCGCCAGACGCCGCTCGCGTGGTTCCCTGGCCCCGACGGCAGCTGGCTCGTCGTCGCGTCGGCGAACGGCGCGCCGGCCAACCCCGCCTGGTACCTCAACCTCGCCGCCCACCCCGACCGGGCGACCGTCGAGCAGGCAGGCCGCAAGGTCGCCGTGACCGCCGAGGAGCTGCACGGGGCCGAGCGCGAGCAGGCCTGGGAGGGGATCAAGGCCGCGGCGGACAACTTCCGCAAGTACGAGCAGACCACCGACCGAAAGATCCCCGTCATCCGGCTGACGCCGCGCTGACCCGCCCGCGCCGGCCCGCCTGCGCGCTTCCGCGAGCCCAGCACCCTCCCAGCCCTCCCACGGGCACGCCCCAGCGGCCGGGCCTACGTTCGGCCCATGAGCAACCACAGCACCGCGCCCGACCGCCCCGGGGAGCACGAGGAGCCCGAGCCGCACGACCTCGGGCTCTCCCACGACCTCCCCACCCTCCTGAACCGGCGGCACGCCATCGGCCTGCTGACCGCAGGCGGCCTGGTGGCGGCGCTCGCCGCCTGCTCGCCGACAACGGGCACGGGCGACGGCGCCGCCACCGGGGCACCCACGGGCGGCCCCGGAGGCGGCTCACCGAACGACACCTCGCAGGCCGACGTCGGCGCGGGCGAGATCCCCGAGGAGACGAACGGCCCCTACCCCGCCGACGGCACCAACGGCCCCAACATCCTGACCACGACCGGCGTGGTGCGCAGCGACATCACCACCAGCTTCGGCGACTCGTCCGGCACCGCCGAAGGCGTCCCGCTCACCTTCTCGCTGACCGTCGTGGACGTCTCCGGCGACGGCGACGCCGGGACCCCTGTCGCGGGCGCCGCCGTCTACGCGTGGCACTGCGACCGCGACGGCAGGTACTCGATGTACGACATCGCCGACCAGAACTACCTGCGCGGGGTCCAGGAGGCCGACGCCGACGGCAAGGTCACCTTCACGTCGATCTTCCCCGCCTGCTACCCGGGCCGCTGGCCGCACATCCACTTCGAGGTCTACCCCTCGCTGGCGGACGCCACCAGCGCCACGAACCGGATGCGCACCTCGCAGCTCGCCCTCCCCCAGGCCGTGAGTGAGGCCGTGTACGCGACGGCGGGCTACGAGCAGAGCGTCGCGAACCTGCAGGACGTGACCCTCGACTCCGACATGGTGTTCTCCGACGGGTACGCGCTGCAGATGGCGAAGACGTCGGGTTCGGTGGACCAGGGCTACACGGCCACGCTCCGTGTGCCCGTGTGAGTGCCCGGTGTGCCCGGGTGGATGTCGGTGTGCCTGGGTAGTGTCGGACCCATGACGCACGCTGCCACCACGTCCCCGGTCACCACAGCCCTCCAGACCGCGGACTGGCGGCGGCGCGTCTTCGCGCTGTACGCGGGCGTCCGGGTCCGCGCCGCCGAGGACCCGGCCGCCGCGCACGCCTACTGGACCGTGACGCGCGACGAGCTCTTCGCGACCCACCCGGCGTCACCCATCCTGCCCGAGGACAAGCCCGGTTTCACGGGCCTGTCCGTCACCCCGTACGACCCGGCCTGGCGCCTGACCGCCCCGGTGGTACCCGCCGAGCCCGGGCCTGACGGCGCCCCGCGCCGCCTCGACGTCCCCACCGGGACCGACGGCGTCGTACCCTTCGAGCTGCTCGGCAAGGTGGTGCTGCCGGGTCTCGGCTCGCTCGACGTCTGGCGGCTCGCGTCCTACGGTGGCGGCCTGTTCGTGCCGATCAAGGACGCGCTGGCCGGCTCGCCCGGCGGCACGTACGGCGGCGGCCGCTACCTCCTCGACACCATCAAGGGCGCCTGGCTGGGTCACGCGGGCGGCACCGACGGCCACGCGGACGGTGACGCGGCTGGCGTCGGCGAGCTGGTGCTCGACCTCAACTTCGCCTACAACCCGTCCTGCGCCTACGACCCGGCGTGGACCTGCCCGCTCGCACAGCCCGGCAACACGCTCGACGTCGAAGTTCCGGTGGGCGAGCGCACACGGCCCTGACGACGCCGACAGCCCACCCGCACCTTCCCCTGGGACGACGCCTGAACAGCCCGCGGCCCGTCGTCGCCCCTCTTGCGAAATCGTTATCGACATCGTTAACCTCCAGTCCAGTTCCGCGACTCGCCCGAGGCCGCCGGAACCTGATCGGAGAGGAACAAAGATGTCCCATTCCACGACCATGAGGCGGACAGCCGCCATCGCGGCGTCGGCCCTGGCCGCTCTCGCACTGGCGGGACCCGCGGCCCAGGCCGACCCTCGGCAGCCGACCCTGCGCTCCGAGGCCCCGCGCGATCTCGAGATCGGCAGTGCCGTATGGGGGCAGCGCGACCTGCTCGGCTACGACCGCAAGAACCCGACCGAGTTCCAGCGCATCCTCGGGGCCGAGTTCGGCTCGCTGACCCCCGAGAACGACATGAAGTGGGCAGAGGTCCACCCGGAGCCCGACGTCTACGACTTCTCCGGGGCGGACGCCGTCGTCGCCTTCGCGAAGGCCAACCGTCAGGAGGTCCGCGGGCACACCCTGCTGTGGCACAGCCAGAACCCGCAGTGGGTGGTCGACGCCAGCGCCGACTGGACCTGCCAGGAGGCGCGCGATGTTCTCGAGGACCACGTCCGCACCGTCGTGGGCCGCTACGCCGGCGAGATCTACGAGTGGGACGTGGCGAACGAGATCTTCCAGGACGACTGGGACGCCGGCGGTGTGCGCCTGCGCACCGAGGCGAACCCCTTCCTCAAGGCGTGCGCCGAGGACCCGGTCGCCCTGCTCGGTGACGTCTTCCGGTGGGCGCACGAGGCGGACCCCGAGGCGGTGCTCTTCCTCAACGACTACAACGCCGAGGGCATCAACAACAAGACCGACGCCTACTACGAGCTGGCGCAGGAACTGCTCGCCGACGGCGCACCGCTGCACGGCTTCGGCGCCCAGGGCCACCTGAGCCTGCAGTACGGCTTCGACGAGTCCATCCAGGAGAACTTCGAGCGGTTCGCGGACCTCGGGCTGAAGGTGGCGGTCACCGAGGCCGACGTCCGCATGCCGCTCGGTGAGGACGGGGAACCGACCGCCGAGCAGATCACGCTCCAGGCGGAGCGGTACGACAAGATGCTCCAGGCATGCCTCGAAGTTCCGTCCTGCTCGAGCTACACGGTCTGGGGCTTCGACGACGCGCGCTCCTGGGTCCCGGGCGTCTTCCCGGAGGGCTACGCGACGATCATGACCGAGGAGTTCGAGAGGAAGCCCGCGTACTACGCGCTGCTCGAGAGCCTCACCGAGGCGACCCCCGGCAAGTCCCCGCGCACGCCCCCGGGTCTGAACCGGTAGGACCGGGTCGGACCACCCGGTGAGGTACCCGTGGTGTGTGGGCCTGACCAGGTCCACACACCACGCCAGGGGGCTGGGCGCGACGTTCGGGTCGACTCCCTGCTCGGCACGACGGCGACGGGGTGAGTACCGTTAGCGCCCGATGAACACCATCGACATCACACCGCCCCCTGCCGGCTCACCCTCGTCGGCCTACGGCGTCCACTCGGAGGTCGGCCGCCTGCGCAAGGTCCTGGTCTGCGCGCCCGGCCTGGCGCACCAGCGCCTCACCCCGTCCAACTCGGCAGGCCTGCTGTTCGACGACGTCCTGTGGGTGGAACGCGCCCAGCAGGACCACGCCGACTTCGTGAGCGAGCTGCGCAGCCGCGACGTCGACGTCGTCGAGCTGCACGCCCTGCTCGCCGAGACGCTGCGCGTACCCGGCGCACGCGACTGGCTCCTGGACCGCAAGATCGTCCCGGAGATCGTGGGCAACGGCCTGGTCGACGCGACGCGGGCGTACCTCGAGTCGCTGCCCGAGCACGAGCTGGCCAGATACCTCATCGGCGGCCTCGCGGTCGCCGACGTGCCAGAGCTGCCCCCGGGGTTCCGCGCCCTCGCGGACATGAGCCCGGACGCCCGCGAGTACCTCATGCCGCCGCTGCCGAACACCCTCTTCACCCGGGACACGACCTGCTGGATCTACGGCGGCCTCACGCTCAACCCGCTGTACTGGCAGGCGCGGCGCGACGAGACCCTGCTCATGAAGGCGGTCTACGCGTTCCACCCCGACTACGTCGGCAGCCGCGTGTGGTGGGGCGACCCGGAGACCAGCCACGGCGAGGCGACCTTCGAGGGCGGCGACATCATGCCGATCGGTAACGGCACGGTCCTCATGGGCATGAGCGAGCGCACCTCGCGCCAGGCGATCACGCAGGTCGCGGCGTCCCTGTTCGAGCAGGGCGCGGCCGAGCAGATCGTGGTCGCCGGCATGCCGCGCCTGCGCGCGGCCATGCACCTCGACACGGTCATGACGTTCGTCGACGTCGACACCGTCACCGTCTACCCGCGGATCGTGGACCGGGTGCACCCGTTCGTGCTGCGCCCGGACTCCGGACCGCTCGGCGTGTCCGTCACGGACGCCGGCGGGTCGTCCTTCCTCGACGTCGTCGGCCAGGCCTCGGGGCTGGGCGAGCTGCGGGTCATCGAGACCGGCGGCGACGTCTACGAGTCGGAGCGCCAGCAGTGGGACAGCGGCAACAACTCGGTCGCCGTCGAGCCGGGCGTGGTGTTCACCTACGACCGCAACACCACCACCAACGACCTCCTGCGCAAGGCGGGGATCGAGGTGATCGAGATCGCCGGTGGTGAGCTCGGCCGCGGCCGGGGCGGTGGCCACTGCATGACGTGCCCGATCATCCGGGAGCCGGTCACCTGGTAGCCCGCACGCCCGCGGTCGCCGATCCCTCCGGGCGGCCACCCCTTCGAGGTCTAGGTTGCTCCGTTCTGAAACGGTTCGGAGCGAAGCAAACTAGGCCTCGAAGGTCTTGGGGGCAGCCTACGGGCGAGGGCCGCGACACGCCGTGATGCGGCGCCACGCCGGACACTTGATGCATCCTTGGGTTGCAGTTCCGGAAAAGCCATAGACGCTACCAAGTCCTCGTTGTACCTTTCTTCACACACGGACTCGCGCCGTGGCGGCAGGTCGTGTGCCTTTGCTACCTGCCGGGGTATCAGCACAAGCCATGTTCATACGGTCAGACCAACAAGACGGAAGGACGAAACCACGATGGTCCGCATCGGCATCGCGCTCCAGGCCTCAGGCCTGTGCAAGGTCAGCGCGACCACCGCTTCGTCCTACCCGACCACCGCGACGCACCTGCGAGACGGCCGTGAGGCCATACGAGGCGCCATACGCCGCTGATCCGGTTCTGCCGGACCAGCGCTGTGAGCCGCCTCGGGATGCCTTTTCCTGGGCGGCTCTTTTCGTCCAGGGACGGAAATCGTCCCGGGGCAGTCGTACAGAACGGCCCGAGACACCAGCACGACCTCACGATCACGAGAAGAAACGAGAACGACAGCTCACCGGAAGGAGCAGGCCCGTGGCCGACGTCCTTGTCCTCAATGCCGGCTACGAGCCGCTGCACCGGGTATCGGTCCGGCACGCCATCCACATGCTCGTGCGCGAGGTCGCGGTAGTGGAGGAGGCGGTCGACGGCCGCTCCTTCGGGCCGTTCCCCTTACCGCGCGTGCTGCGCCTGGTCCGGTACGTCACGATGCGGTGGCTCTACAAGTCGGACGGGGCGCCCACCTGCACCAAGCTGGGCGTCAAGCGGCGCGACGGTGTCTGTGCCTACTGCGGCGGTGCCGCCGAGACGGTGGACCACATCCTGCCGCGGTCGCGCGGGGGCCCCTCGACGTGGATGAACCTCGTCGCCGCCTGCTACGAGTGCAACTCGCTCAAGGCGGACCGCACGCCGGCCGAGGCCGGGATGGTCCTCCACGTGACGCCACACGTCCCACGGGCGGAGTACGCGCGCGCCATCCGGCACAGGGCGGCCCGCGCGGCGTAGCCTCCAGGCGAGCCGCGAAGAGATCGGCAAAAGGTCAGGTGATCGGCAACTCGGGTTGCCGATCACC
>NZ_JBHXBG010000046.1:0-32960 GCF_042726755.1 Promicromonospora sp. NPDC060271
GCGTGCTCGCGCTCCCCCGGCGGGGGGGGGGGCGGGGCGCGGGCGGGGTGGGGGCCGCGGGGGTGGGCGCGTGGGGGGGGGGGGCGGGGCCCCCCCCCCCCCCCCCCAGGCTCCGGACCGCCTCCTCCAGCCGCGCGTCGGCCAGGTTGCCGTAGCCGACCACGAGCACTGTCGATATGGCCGACGGCGCGGCCTGGTACCGGCGGAGGTCGACCAGCGCGACGTCCCGGGCGGCGCCCTCGCGGGCGACGTCCGCGGCGTCGATGCCTCGCGGGTCCACTCCCGGCAGGTCGAGGCCCGCGAGGTCCACGGTCACGTGCATGCCTGCGGCGATCCCGCCGACCCGTGCGCCGGGCAGCCGGTCGTGGAGGGCGGTCAGCAGTGCGGACCGGCGTCGGGCGTAGCGGGCGCGGGCCGCGCGCAGGTGCCGCGCGTACGCGCCGTCCGCGACGAACCGGGCGAGCGTGAGCTGGTCCAGCGTCGCCGGCCCGGGCGTGGGACCACGGCGGACGGAGACGCCGAGCACCGCAGCGCGCCACCGTTCCGGAACCACCATCCAGCCGATGCCGAACGCCGGTGACAGCGTCTTGCTCGTCGCGCCGAGCAGGACCACCCGGTCCTCGTCCAGCCCTTGCAGGGCGGGGACCGGCCGGCGGTCGTAGCGGAACTCGGCGTCGTAGTCGTCCTCGATCACGAGCCCGTCCATCTCGCGCGCCCAGGCGAGGACCGCCGCGCGACGGACGTCCGACAGCGCCGCGCCCAGCGGGAACTGGTGCGCGGGGGTGAGCAGCACCGCCCGAGCACCCGTGCGGGCGGCCTCCGTGCGCAGCCGGTTGATGGAGACGCCGTCGTCGTCGACCGGGACGGGGACCGGCACGAGGCCGGCGGCCGCCGCGACGTCGCGCAGCGGGGCCCAGCTCGGGTCCTCGACGAGCAGGTGGGTGTGGCCGGCGTCGGCCAGCGCGGCGGCGATCCGCGACATCCCGTCGGTGGCGCTCCGGGTGAGCAGGACCGCGCGGTCCGGCCCCGCGGTCATGCGCGCGCGCCGCAGGTGGGCCGCCACCGCCTCGCGCGCCGCCGGGTGCCCGCCGGCCGGCTGCCCGCCCAGGTCCTCGTTGGTCGCCGCCGCGAGCGCGTCGCGCGCGGCCCGCAGCCAGGCTTCGCGGGGGACGTGCCGCAGGTCGGGCACGCCGGGTGCGAGGTCGTGCGTCGCCCGGCGCGGGACACGTTCTGGCGCGCCACCCGCCCCCCGAGCTCGTCGAGACCGGATCTCGGCAGGCGCGACGGCCCCCGGCACGGCGTCCCCCGCCGACGTCGCGACCCGCGTGGCCGAACCCGTCCGCGCGTCGAGGACCCCCGTGTTCACCAGGTGCCCGTACGTCTCGGTGACCACCCAGCGTGAGATGCCGAGCGTGTCGGCGAGCGCCCGGCTGGGCGGCAACACGGTACCAGGTGCGAGCCGGCCGGACGCGATGCTCTCGAGGATCGCCTGCTCCAGCCGGTGCCGCAGCGCACCGGGACCGGGCGGGAGCGCGATCAGCACGTCGGAGGCGGAATTGGTCTGGTCTGCGGCCACGATATTGGACGGTAGCACCAGACCGATTACTGCCTAGCGTGGTGAGCACCGGGCGGAGCGCCCGGGAACGAAGCAGCCCGAGGGAGCACACATGCAGTACCGCACGCTGGCAGGCGGGCACACCGCGTTCGAGGTGTCGACGCTGTGCCTTGGCACGATGTTCATGGGGACGCGGACCTCCGAGGAGACGTCGTTCGCGATCCTGGACCGGTTCGTCGAGGCAGGGGGCACGTTCCTCGACACGGCGAACAACTACAACGCGTGGGTCGGCGGGCACGGCCGCGACTCCGAGGACGTGCTCGGCCGCTGGCTCGCCTCGCGGGGCAACCGCGACGACCTGCGGATCGCGACCAAGCTGGGCGCGGCAAAGAAGGACCCGAACCTGCCGCTGTCGAACACGCCGCCCACCAACTACCAGGGGCTCAGCGCCTCGACCGTCGACCGGGAGGCACGCGAGAGCCTGCGCCACCTCGGCATCGAGCACATCGACGTGCTGTACGGGCACGTCGACGACCTCGAGACGCCGCTCGAGGAGACGGTCGGCGCGTTCGGCAAGCTGGTCGAGGAGGGGATCATCGGCATCCCGGGCATCTCGAACGTGGCGCTGTGGCGCGTCGTCGAGGCGCGAGAGACCGCGGCGCGGCTCGGCGTCGCGCCCTACGGCGCCGTCCAGCAGTCCTACAGCTACGTGTACCCGCGGCCGCAGCCGATCCGGACCAACTGGGCGTCACCCGAGCTGCTGGACTACGCACGGTCCACCGGCACCGCCGACCGCCCAGGGCTCACCGTCATGGCGTACTCGCCGCTGCACCAGGGCGTGTTCACGCGGGACGACAAGCCGCTCCGCGACGGGGCGGACCACGCCGGGTCGCGGGCGCGGATCGCGGTGCTGCGCGCCGTCGCCGCCGAGATCGGCGCGACGCCGAACCAGGTGGCCCTCGCCTGGCTGCTGGGCGGCGAGGTACCGGTGATCCCGGTGTTCGGCGCGAGCAGCGTCGCGCAGCTCGACGAGGCCCTCGGTGCGGCGGACCTGGTCCTCGACGAGGAGACGCGCGCCCGGCTCGACGCGGCGTGACCTACCAGCCGCCGCGGTGGATCACCTCGGCCTCGGGCTTCCGGCGGCGGCGGGTGGGCGAACCCTTCGCCCCGCCGTCCGCCGGATGCCCGACCGCGACGACGCCGGTGATCTCGAACTCGTCGGGGATGCCGAGCTCACCCCGGACCGCCGCCACGTGCTCGGGCGGGACGCCGAAGAAGCACGCGCCCAGTCCCTCGTCTGCGGCGGTCTGCAGCATGAGCAGCGAGGCCATGCCGACGTCGACGTGCCAGAACGGGACGGGCCACCGCGCCTCGTCGAGGTCCGCCCAGCCCTTGTCCTTCTCCGCGTACCGCCGCAGGTAGGCGGCCTTGGACGCGAGCGCGAGGACGACCACCGGCGCCGTCCGCATCCCCGCGAGCCAGGCCGACATGTCACGCTCCGACCGCTCCGCGGCGTCCGGTGTCGACGCCGCCCAGAACCGGTCACGGTCCTCCGGCGTCTCCAGGACCACGAACGCCCACCCCTGGCTGAACCCCGCGCTGGGCGCGCGGACGGCGTTGCGGGTGATCCGGTCGACCGCCTCCGGCGACACGGGTTCGGCGGTGAACTTGCGGTGCATCCGGCGCTTGCGGACGACGTCCTGGAATTCCATGGGGCTCATTGTCGACCTTCGGCCGACCACGAACCCCGTTGCCCGACGGCGGCGCGCCCGCCAGCCTGGACGCATGACACTCCAGGCGATCGAGCAGGCGACGCTGCCGCACAACAACTTCGAGGGGTACCTCCACGGTTCGGAGGTCTCCGTCATCTTCGAGCGGGTCACGCAGGACGGCTTCGGGCCACGACTGCACCGGCACCCCTACTCCGAGACGTTCGTGATCCGGTCCGGCCGGGTGCTGTTCACCGTGGACGGCAAGGAGCTCGAGGCCGTGGGCGGCCAGATCCTCGTGGTCGAGGCGATGGTGCCGCACAAGTTCAAGACCCTGGGCGCGGACCTCTACGAGGCGGTACACATCCACGCGAACGACCGGTTCGAGACGGAGTGGCTGGAATAGCGCGCCGCCGCGGTCGACGTCGACCTCAGCTGACGTATGGCTCTGTTGAGTTCAGTCCGTGGTCGATGCGTTGGCGGAGGGCCGGGTGGATCGGGTAGTCGTCCAGGTCCGCGGGGTCGATCCACCGTACGGCTGCGGCTTCGGAGGGCTGGGGTGTGATCCGTCCGCCGATCAGGCGGGCGCGCAGGCAGATGTTGATGGGTTGACGTACCTCGTCGACCTTGTCGCCGTGCAGGTAGACGATGACGTGGTCCGGGGTGGAGAACACCCCCACCAGACCGGTGACCTCCACCTCGAGCCCGGTCTCCTCGAGGCACTCGCGCACGCCCGCTTGCCCGACCGTCTCGCCCTTCTTGACTCCGCCGGTGGGGATCGTCCACAGGTCGTTGTCGACCCGCTTGAGCAGCAACAGGTGTCCGTCGTCATCGCGCACGAAGACCGAGGCGGAGGTCTTCCGGCTGGTAGGTGCGGGCGCGGCGGGATCCCGCCAGTAGTCGATCCTGCGGGTAGCTCTGCTCACGCGGATTCCAGGGATTCGGCAGGTCGAGCCGAGGCCCAGACCCGTTCGTAGGACTCGACGTAGGTGTTGAAGTACGCGCCGTTGATCCGGCGTAGGTGCAGGGTCGGTGTGTAGGCGGCCAGCACGCCGTAGACGTGGGTGTTGACCATCATCTCGTCGTCGAACCGGTAGATGGAGTTGTACAGCGGGGTGTCATGGAACCGGATCTCGACCTGGTCGGGCATCTGCTGTTCGTAGTAGGCCTTCACGGCGGCGACCCGGCCGGCGACGCCGCCTCCGATGCGGTACTCGGTGTCCCGGGCCGCGAGCTGTGCACCGTTCGGGTCCCCGAGGAGGATTCGCACCCGAGCTCCCTGTTCTGCCTTGGCAGCCAGAGTAGGTATCCAGTCGGGGTGCTCCTCGGTGAGGAAGAGTCCGGCGAACGCGAGCAGGTCGATGTCCCGTTCGGAGTTGCGTAGTAGCTCGGTCCACAGGTGCCGAGGCACGTCGCTGCGGCGAGGGTAGGTCGCGACGACTTCCGCACCGGCGAGGGATGCACCGTTGACAGCCTCGGGCCACAGATAGCTTTCGTCCTCCTTGAGGACCACGGCGACCCGATAGCGGGTACGCGGGTAGGGCACGGAACCGCTGAGCCACCGCTCGACCGACTTTACGGACACCTCGGCAGCGGTGGCGAGCGACTGGATATCCAGTCCTCCGCGATGCATCGCGCGGCGGAGCCGTTCATTGACCATCCCGACAGCGTAGACACCCCTCGACATCCCTGGACAGACCCATGGCACCAAGATGTCGGTAGATGTCTCGCCGTGTCGATGTGCTGTCCACACCCGCCCAGAAGCATTGCAGGGGCAGGACGGCGACCGTCGCCAGATCGGCATGTGGAGAGAGCGGGACGTGTGCGATGCGTCTATCTCGTCGCCGGGTCCGCAGAGGGGGACGTGATGGGAACTGGGTTTCAGCACAGCGAGATGCTGAGTGCCTCTGATCGGTTGAAGTTCGTCATGAGTGTCGCCTCAGACGCGGCCCGATTGGTCCCGCCCATCCCGCCACATCCCGTGGTCCGACGCCTGATTGCCCTCGACATCGACGGCACCCTCGTGGGCAAGGATCGGAAGATCCCCACCGGCACCGTCGAAGCCCTGGACCTGATCCGGGCAGCGGGGCACGAGGTGGTTCTCGCGACGGGCAGGTCCTTGGTCGGTCTGCTGCCGGTGGCGATCCGGCTCGGTCTGGTCGAGGGGTACGCGGTGTCTTCCAACGGGTCCATGACCGTCCGCCTGGATTCCGCGACTCCGACGGGCTACGTGATCGAGGATGCCCACCGGTTCAACCCCACCTCCGTCATCCACCGCGTCTTGGCCCTGGCGCCACAGGCCCACGTTGGCGTCGAAGACGTCGGCCGGGGCTGGGCCGTGAACCGGGTGTTCCCAGATGGTCTGCTCAACGGCCAACAGAAGCAGACCCTTGTCACCGACCTGTGCGCCGCACCCGCGACCAGGGTCGCCGTGCACGCTCCAGGCATCGGCAGCCACCTCGATGCGCTCCGCGCGACCGGCGTGACGGTCACCCCGGCCGGTCCTGCGTGGGCGGACATCACCGCCGCTGGGACGAGCAAGGCCACCGCCCTGGAACGACTGCGCACCCGCCTCGGCATCTCGCCCGAGGCCACGGTCGCGGTGGGTGACGGCGCCAACGACGTCGACATGTTTCGCTGGGCCGCCCGCGCCGTCGCGATGGGCCATGCCGCACCGAACGTGCGGGACGCAGCGGACGAGGTCACCGGCACGATCACCCAGCACGGCGCCGTCGCCGTCCTGCGCTCCCTGCTCCCCACGAATGTGGACACGCCCGCGTTGTCCCGGCTGGCAGCCCAGCTCAAGACTGCCGTCCACACCGCACACGGACCCGGCGTGCTGCGGGTCTGGCACGGCCCGCGGGCCGAGCTGAACCGCTGCGAGGTCTGGACCCTCCAGGACGGCACCTGGGTCCGGCATGCCCCGGTCCCGGCCGGAACCGGAGCCACCATGCGCGAAGTGGAGAACGCCGCCAGAGAGGCCGGTCTGGCCTACCCACGTGGCGACGAGGGCCGCCGTCGGGCTCACTGGAGAACCCGCTTCACCGGTGTCGGGCCGGCCGGGTTCGAGCTGCCGCTCGCCCGCTGAGCGATGCCCAGCCAGACCTGGAGTGGGTGGGGCTCGGCAGACCCAGAACGCGACCCCCTACACAATGCACGCTGCCGTCGGCGTATCGCGTGCATCGTGTAGGGGTCATCTTGGTTCCGACGTGATCCTGGCTGCCGAGGCGACCGGACCCGTCAGCAGGTCGCCCGCATCATCCCCACCAGGAGCTCGCTCGGGTCGTACAGCGGCTCGTCCGTCAGCACGGGGTAGACGAGGTCCCGCCCGGTGATGCCGACGGACACCTGCCGCTCGCCGTCGGGCGACGTCAGGTTGACGGAGATCGTGCCGTACGAACCGCCGTCGTGACCGTAGAGCCAACCGCCCGGGACGCACGGGTCCGGGAGGCGGTAGACGCCCAGGCCGTAGTCGGGGAACGCCTCCTGGCCGACGGTGCGGGGCTCCAGCATGTCGGCGGTGGTCTCCGCGTCGACCAGCCGGCCCGTGACCAGGGCCTCCGTGAAGTCGGCGAGGTCCTCGGTGGTGCTGGTGACCGCACCGGCGGCGGCGAACAGGCTCGGGTCCCAGTGGTCGAGGTCGTACCAGCCGGCCTCCGCCGGGCCCGTGTACGCCGACTCGTGGAGGAATGGCCCGCGCACGCCCGGGTCGTCCGGGTACGCGCTCTGCCACATCCTGGCCGGGGCGAACACCCGGCGCTCCAGCAGGTGCTCGACGCTGCGCCCGGTGACCTCCTCCAACATCATGCCGAGCACCACGTAGCCCGCGTTCGAGTAGGCGAAGCCCTCTCCCGGCTCGTTCATCCACGGCGCGGACTGCAGCGCCTCGATGTGGTCGGCCTCCGTGACCTCCTGCCCCATCACCGCGAAGACCGAGTCGAACGACGTCGGGTCGGCCGCGCGCGAGGTAAGGATCCAGTCGGTGGCGGTAGGAGCGCCCGAGCGGTGGCTCAGCAGCTGCTCTATCGTCACGCCGGCCGGCATCACACCGGGCAGCACCTCCTCGACGGGTGTGTCGAGGGTCCAGGTGCCCTTCTCGACCTCCTGCATGACGAGCGTCGCGATCATCGGCTTGGTGTTGCTCGCCACCCGAAACCGGTCGTACGGCCTGGCCTTCGCCCGGCCCTCGCGCTCGCGGGTACCCGCAGCCCCGCTCCAGGTCCGCGCCCCCTTCTCGACGCGCGCCGTCACGGCGATCGCGCCGTCCGCCACGAGGTCGTCGAGGGCTGCGTCGAGCGATGCGCCGGTCGGCGCGTTCGCGCCGCGCGCAAGGGTCCGGTTCGTGGCGACCTCGCGCTGTGCCTGGCGGGCGGCGTCGGCCACCATCGCGGACACGGTGTCGGGGACGTCGGCTGCGACGGCGGGGGTCGGCCGGTCCGTGCCTGCCGCGTGCGCGGAGCCTGCGACGACCAGCGGGGCCGCGAGCGCCAGCGCCGCGCTCAGGGCGAGCGCCGCCCGGCGGGTTGTGCGTTCCATGGGAGTCTCCTTCGTCTGGGCTGTGCTCCCATCCTGTCGACGGACCCCTTCGCGCGGATCACCCGCCGGGTGGATATGGCTCCTACCTGGGGCGGAGCGCCCAGCCGATGCCTACAGCCGGTCCGCGATGACCTCCAACAGGGACTTGCCCTCCACGCCCATCAGGTCGAGCGCCTGGGTGCGGCAGGAGAAGCCGTCGGCCAGGTAGGTGGTACCAGGGGCCGCGGCGCGCAGCGCGGGCAGCAGCGCGTTCTCCGCGACCGCGACCGACGTCTCGTAGTGGCCCTTCTGCATGCCGAAGTTGCCGGCCAGGCCGCAGCAGCCCGCGAGGACCTCGACCTTCGCCCCGCCCTTCTCGAGCAGGTTCCGGTCCGCCTCGAACCCCATCACCGAGTGCTGGTGGCAGTGCGGCTGCACGACGGCGGACACGTCCGCCAGCGACGGCATCTCCCACTGGTCGGGCACGTCGTCCGAGGTCAGCAGCTCCGCCGCCGTCCGCGTCATCCGCGCGACCGCCTGGGCACGCGGGTCGTCCGGGAACAGGTCGAGCAGGTCGGAGCGCAGCACCGCCGTGCAGGACGGCTCCAGCCCCATGATCGGGATGCCGTTCACCGCGTACGGCCCGAGCACCTCGAGCAGCTTGAGGAGCCGGCGCCGGGCGCCGTCGAGCTGGCCCGTCGAGATCCAGGTGAGGCCGCAGCAGGCCTGCTCGTCCGGGACGATCACCGAGTACCCGGCCTTGGTCAGCACCTTCACCGCGGCCTGCGGCACCGAGGGCGAGAGCGCGTCGCTGAACGAGTCGGTCCAGAGCACCACCTTGGGCTTGGTGGCGAGCCGCGCCGCCGTCGCGCCCTCGCGGCCCGGCACGCCGAGCCCGTCGTCGTCGGCCACCACCGGCAGCCCCGGGACGCCGTGCGTCGCGCCCCCGCGTGCCCACCACTGGCGGAACGGGACCTCGGCGAACTTCGGCATCGACCGCCGGGTGTCCATGCCGCCGGCCCACAGCACCGCCTTGCCGATCCACTTCACGCCCAGCAGGCCGTTGACCAGCTCGGGGACCGCCCCGGCCAGGCGGGCCCAGCGCGGCAGCCAGCCGAGGGCGTAGTGGTCGACCGGCCGCAGCTTGCCGCGATACGTCCGGTACAGCACCTCGGACTTGTACTGCGCCATGTCGACGCCGGCCGGGCAGTCGCTGGAGCAGGCCTTGCAGGAGAGGCACAGGTCCAGCGACTCGCGCACCTCGGGCGCGGCCAGGCCCCCGACGAGGGTCCCGTTCACCGCCTCCTGCAGCACGCGGGCGCGCCCGCGGGTCACATCCTTCTCGTCCTTGGTGGCCTGGTAGCTGGGGCACATGAAGCCGCCCGACGCCGAGGTGTCCGCCCGGCACTTGCCCACACCCACGCAGCGGTGCACGGCGGTGGACAGGTCGTTGTGGTCGTGCGCGAACGAGAACCCCTCGTACCCGGCCTTGCGCCGGACGCCGTGCGCCGCGCCCTTGCCCGCCAGCGGCAGCCTGGTCCGCACGGGCGCGGCCTGGGGGCGACGCAGGTCGTCGTCCACGGCCCGCGGCCGCACGACGACGCCCGGGTTCAGCAGGTCCTTCGGGTCGAACAGGGCCTTGAACCGCTCCATCAGCGCGATCGCCTCGGGCGAGTAGATGAGCGGCAGCAGCTCGGACCGGGCGCGGCCGTCCCCGTGCTCGCCGGACAGGGACCCGCCGTACCGGGCGACGAGCTCCGCCGCCTCGATCATGAAGGTGCGCAGCACCGAGCCCGACGTCTCCAGCGGGATGTCGATCCGCAGGTGCACGCAGCCGTCGCCGAAGTGCCCGTACGGCAGGCCGTCGACGCCGTAGCGGTCCATGAGGGCCTGGAGGTCACGCAGGTACGGGCCCAGCTTCTCGGGCGGCACGGCCGAGTCCTCCCAGCCGGGCCACGCCTGCTCCCCCGCGGGCGTGCGGCCGGCGAGCCCGGCGCCGTCGGCCCGGATCTGCCACATCTTGGTGGCGTCCGGGCCTGCGGGCAGCACCACCGAGTCGAGCCCCGTCGACGCCGCGACGATGGCGTCCGCGCGGCCCAGGGCCTCGGCCTGTGACGAGCCGCCGACCTCGATCATGAGCCAGCCCGCACCCTCGGGCAGCGCCGGGACGGACTCCGCGCCCTTGGCGCGCCGCACGACGTCGACCAGGCGTGCGTCCAGCCCCTCGATCGCGAGCGGCTTGTGGCCGAGGAGCCCCGGGACGTCGTCGGCGGCGGTGGCCATGTCGGGGTAGCCGAGGACGACGAGCGTCGGCGCGCCCGGCGTCTCCACCAGGTTGAGCTCGGCCTCCAGGACGGTGACGAGCGTGCCCTCCGTACCCACCAGGGCACGGGCAAGGTTCGAGCCGTTCTCGGGCAGGAGGTGCTCCAGCGAGTAGCCCGACACCTGCCGGCCGAACCGCCCGAACTCCGTGCGGATCAGCGCGAGGTTCTCGCGGACGAGCTCCTTGAGGCCCGGAACCTCCGCGAACTCCGGGTCGCCGGAGCCCGCGGTGAACCGGCGCCCGGCGCCGTCGACCACGTCGAGCGCGACCACGTTGTCGGCGGTGCGCCCGTAGGCGACGGCGTGCGGGCCGCACGCGTTGTTGCCGATCATGCCGCCGAGCGTCGCGCGGTTCTGGGTGCTCGGGTCCGGCCCGAAGCGCAGGCCGTGTGGCCTGGCCTCCGCCTGGAGGGTCGACATGATCGTGCCCGGCTGGACCCGGGCCGTGCGGCGCTCCGGGTCGATGCTGAGCACCCGGTTGAGGTTGCGCCCGAGGTCCAGCACGACACCCGGCCCCACCGAGTTGCCCGCGACGGACGTGCCCGCGCCGCGTGCCGTGATCGGGACCTTGAGCTCGCGCAGCACCTCGAGCGCCGCGACGACGTCGTCGACCGTCTCCGGGAAGACCACACCCTCGGGAACCACCCGGTAGTTGGACGCGTCGGTCGAGTACTCGGCACGCCGTCGTGTGCTGATGTCGACGGCGCCGTCCATGGCGGTGCGCAGCGCGTCGGCGACCGCCTCACGCGCGGCCGCTGCGGCGTGGTCCGCCTCCCGGCGGGCGGCCTTGCGCCGCTCCTCGCTCTCGGCGCGACGGCGTTCCGCCTCCTCGGCGGCGCGGGCCTCGGCCTTCTCGCGGGCCGCTCGGGCGGCCTCGGCGGCGTCAGCGGTGTGGCCCGTCGAGCGGTGCGCAGCGCGGTCGTCGTCGTTCATACCGTTCCGGGACGGGGCGTCGTGGGTCTGCGAGGGCACCTCGCGATTCTCGCACCACAAAGAGGCGAGCCGCACACCTGTCCGACCCGCCGTTGAGTGCTGGCTATTTGCGGGTTTCTGGCTGTCAGATCAACAAATACCCAGCACTCAACGGAGAAGGAGGTCAGGCCTCGAAGGTGACGTCTATCGTGATCGCGTCGACGCCCGTGAGAGCCTTCGAGATCGGGCAGCCCGTCTTGGCGGCCTCCGCGGCGGCCTTGAAGCCCGCCTCGTCGATGCCCGACGCGAACCCGCGCACCGTCAGGGCGCTCTTGGTGACACGGACGCCGCCGGCCGGGTCCGGCCCGAGGGTCACGTCGGCCGTGACCTCGATCTGCTCGGGCGTGGCGCCGGCCCCGCCCAGCTCGTTCGTGAACGCCATGGTGAAGCACGACGAGTGCGCCGCCGCGAGGAGCTCCTCGGGGCTGGTGACGCCGGCGGCCTGGTCGGCGATGCGCGACGGCCAGGAGACGTCGTACGTCCCTACGCCCGACGACGACAGCTCGACCTGTCCCGACCCCTCCGTGAAGGTGCCGTTCCAAGCGGTGCGGGCGGTACGTGTTGCCATGGTTGCACTCCTTGTGAGGTTCAGGATGTGAAGTTCAGGACGTGAGGTTTCGGATCCCTGCGTGCCCGACCCTATGACGCCCGGAGTGCGGTCGCGTCACGGTCCGAGGTCGAGCAGCTCCTCGTCCACCGCCATCACGGTCCAGAGGTTGCCCTCGTCGTCGGTGAGGGCGTAGGCGGGCACGAGCAGCACGGTGCCGTCGGGCAGCGCGTAGCGCACCTCGATGAGGGCCGCCGAGCGGATGGTCACGTCCTCGACCGGCCAGGCGAGCGGCCCGCCGGGCGCAGGTGCGGTCGACGGCCGGGCCTCCTCCTGCGGCGGCGGATCCTGATGGGTCGTCCCCAGCACCGCGCCGGCGAACCTCGGGTCGCCCAGTCGTTCGACGGCCTCGACCTCGCTGATCACGGGATAGGTGCCAAGGCTCTCGCCGGACGTCCCGGCCACGCGCACCTCGGCGGTCGTCGGCGCGTCCGACAGCCCGGCGCCGGCATGGAACACGAGCCCGGTCGCCGTCGGCAGGTCGCCGCCGGCGTCGAGCGACTCCAAGGTCCCTGACTCCGCCTCGCCCTGGCCCGTGGCCTCGTCCGTGCCCGCGTCCGGCCCGGCCATGACCGACGGCCCGTCGGCGGCCTCGTCCGTGGCCCGTTCCGCCGCCATCTCCGACGCCTGGTTGGGAGCAGCCCCCGACCCCCCGGCCACGTAGCCGCCCCCGCCCGCCGCGACGATGCCGGCCACAGCAGCCGCGACCAGCCACGGCGTCCGACGCCGGTAGCGCCGCAGCGCGAGCTCGTCCGCCTGCTCGTGCCCAGCGGGCTCCGTCTGCGTGGCTCCGGGCCGAGCGCCCCCTGACTGCTCGGCGATCAGCGCGTCCACCTTGGCCCGGAGCACACCCTGGACCGGGTCTGGCGCACGCTTCGCGGGGTCCGCCGCCACCAGGCGGTCGAACGCCGGGTCCGCCTGCCGTTCGTGCTCGTTCATCGCCGTCCCTCCGTGCAGTGCCCGGCTGCGCACCGCGCACACCCTCTACATGTGCTCATGCGTCCGCCGCTTGCTCGTGGGCGTCCCACGCGTCACGGAGCCGCGCCCGCGCGCGGGACAACGCCGCGTCGGCGCCGCCACGGGAGACCCCGAGCACCCCGGCGAGATCGTCCCCGGACAGCCCGTCCCAGGCGACGAGCAGGAGGATGCGCCGGTCGCGCGGGGAGAGTCCGGACAGTACCTGCCGGACGACGTCGTCGGTGGCCGCGAAGGTCGCTGGGTCCACGTCGTCCGGCTCGTCGGGGACGATCGCGACGGGCAGCGCCCGCATCTTGCGCCGGTGGTTGGCCAGCACGTAGCCGGCCGTCCGGTACATCCACGGCAGCTCGGCACCGTCCGGCACGTCGTCGCGACGACGCCACGCGGTGGCGAGCACCTCGGCGGCGAGGTCCTCGGCGTCGGAGGCGCGACCGCCGTCGGGCAGCCGGCGGACGAAGTAGGAGTAGAGGGCGCGCGAGTGCGCGTCGAAGAGGGCGCTGAACCAGGCCTCGTCGTGCGGAAGGCGTTCGTGCGGCAGATCGTCCTGCGGGGCGCCGGGGCTGTCGTCCACGCCCCCACTCTGTCGTGGCCGCAGGGGTCCTTGCACCCGCGCCGCACAACAAAACGGTCTCGACACGCTCGACCGGCGCACGTCTCAGACACGCGCGCACGTGTCAGACCCCCAGGTCACCCGAGCGACCTGGGGGTCTGACAACTGCGGGAGCGTCTGACAGCTCAGGTCAGCAGGCGCCCAGGTCCTGCCACACCCCCCACTCGCCGGTGGTGCCAGGCGTCTCGCCCTGCGTCCACCACTTGGCACGCCACTCGTGCCCGGCGTGCGACACCGTGTTGCCGCCCACGTAGACGGCCGACGCGCTCCACGCCGCCGCGGTGCACTCCCCGACCGGCGGGTCGGTCGGGTCCGGCGGATCGGTCGGGTCCGGCGGGTCCGTCGGACCGCCGTCGTCCACCACCGGTCCCGGCGTACCGGTGCCGAGCACGCCCTGCAGCGCGCCGGTCAGGGTGCCGGTCCGGTCACCCGACAGGTCCCACCACATGGCCCCGCCCAGGCCCTCTGCCCGGATGTAGCTGGCCTTGGCCCGCACGGACTGCTCGTTGTCGTACGACCACCAGGTGTTGCCGTCGTGCCGCCAGGCGGCCCCGAGGGCGGCGTCGTAGTACCCGGTCCCGACGTTCTTGATGACGTCGTAGTCGTTGATGCCCGCCTCCCACTGTCCGGAGGCCGGGCCGGTCGCGGTACCCCACGCCTCGGACGACGGAGCACCGGTCCAGCCGCGCCCGTACATCGCGAGGCCGAGGCCGAGCTGTGCGGGGTCGATCCCCGCGTCCGTGTACGACCGCACCGCGAGGTCGACGCTGAACTGCCGTGCGGCCTCCCGCGGGTCCTCGGGGTCGTGGTACAGGTTGCCCTGGTGTCCGGTCAGGTCCGCGTCCCACGCGCCGTGCAGGTCGTAGCCCTGGACGTTGCCGAAGTCGAGGTACTCGAAGATCTGGGGATCGTTCCAGCCGCCCGCCGTGATGTCCGCGGGGTTGGCGGGCAGGAACGCGGAGAGCTCGTAGTCCTTGCCCGTCTGGGCGCTGAGCGCGTCGAGCTGCTCACGGAACTCGGCGAGCAGCAGCTTGAAGTTGCGCTTGTCGTTCACCGGATCGACGTGGTTGCCCTCTGCGCCGTTCGGCGAGCCCGGCCACTCCCAGTCGATGTCGAACCCGTCGAAGACTCCTGCGGCGGCACCGGCGCCGCCGCGACCGTCGATGACCGGCAGGTTGCCCTTGATGAACATGTTGATGCAGCTCGACACGAACTTCTCGCGCGAGGCGTCCGTCCTGGCCGCCAGCGAGAAGTTCTTGGACCAGGTCCACCCGCCGATCGACATCATGACCTTGAGGTCGGGGTGCTTGGCCTTGAGCTGCTTGAGCTGGTTGAACGACCCGGCCAGGGGCTGGTCCCAGGTGTCGGCGGTGCCGGAGACCGAGTTGGCCGCCGTGTAGCCCATGCCGTAGTCGGCCCAGGCGTCGCCCGCGCCGTCCGAGCCGTTCGGCCCGGGGCTCTGGGCCTTGTTCGCCTCGAAGCACTCGAGGTTCTGGTGGTGGATGTTCGCGAAGGCGTAGTTGATGTGGGTCAGCTCGTCGGCCACGCCTGACGTGTCGATCTGCTTGACCTGGTAGCCGCGCCCGTACACACCCCACTGGGCGAAGTAGCCGACGCTGCGGAAGCCGTTGATGGTGGAGGTACCGGCGGCCGAGGCGGTCTCGCTCTCCGCGGCGTTCGCGTCCCGGAGGCCGATGCCGGCCACGGCGGCGGAGGCCGCCACGGCGAGCGCGGCCACCCCCGCGAGGATTCGTCGGCCCGTCTTGCTGATGCCTGACGGCGGTTCGTACGTCGAGTCCATCGTCTTCCCTCTCTGGTCCGGTCGAGCAGCGCCGGTAGCGGTGGGTAGCGCTGGGTCACGCTCCGCTAAAAGTAAGGAAACCTGCGTTAATGGGAAATAAGGGAATTCCACACGATGGGACTACGTAGTGGAACGACGCGAAGCGCCAGTGGTTGTTACGGGGTGAAACCTTCACCTCCGAAACAACCTCGTGCGGTATCAGGTACCTCGCCGTCGCGGCGGGGCAGGATGGCAGGTCAGGCGGCGGTTCGCAGCAAAAGTCGTGACCTCAGGTTGATGCGGGTGAAACGTTCGGAGGCCATACTTGCGAGCACCGTGAACGAATCCGGGAGGGTCGACGATGACCGCGCTGCCGCAACAAGTGGTATTTCCGCTCCCCCTTGGTGACCGCACCGTGGCACCCCACGTCGCGTGCGAGCTCAGCCGACTGGTGGGTGACGAACCTGGATGTGTGGACCAGACAGCCCGGATGCTCGACGACGAGCATCTCCTCGGGACGGCACTGATGCCGGACCCGCTGCCCGCCGCGCGGGCGGTCCGAGAGGCCGTCGGTCCGCTCGGCCTGGACGACGACGCGCGCCGGGTCCTCCTCGTCGCCGCCGTCGCCGTGGTGGACCGCACCGAGGTGCTGCTCGCCGCGTCGGGCACCGACATAGACACGCTCATGGCCGGACCGGCGGGCCGGCACCTGCACCTGGTGGGCGGCCGGTTCCGGTTCCACCACCCCCGCATCCGATCGATAGTCCACGAGGACGCCGACCTCGCCACCCGCACCGCAGCTCACGGGGCCCTGGCGGAGGTGCACCGCAGGGCCGACGAACCGCTCATCGCCATGTGGCACACGGCGCTCAGCACGCTCGCGGGTGATCCGCTGCTCGCGGACGGGCTGGTCGAGCTCGCCGAGCAGCATCTCGCACGCGGCGACGTCCACCGCGCGCACGAGGTGGCCCGCGAGGCCGCCAGCCACGGCACCGACGAGATGCGGGCACGCGCCTTCGCGGTGGCGGGCCGGGCGGCGCTCTGGGCGGGGCACGTGCACGACGCCGTCGTGCACCTCCGCCGCGCCGCCCAGGCCGCCGGCACCGGCTCCTCCGCCGACGGCGCGCCCGACGCCGCACGCCCGCTCGGCATCGCGCTGGCCCTCCTGGACGGCCGGCCCGACGTGGTGGTCCCGGGCGACGCCTGCGGCGCCGACCGTGCGGCGATCGCCGCCGCGCGCAAGACGATGCGCATGCTCGACGGCGCCCCCGGTGAGGCCGCGTCCATCCTCGGCGAGGTCGCGGAGCTGGCTCCCGCGCGCCCGCCCAGCTGGTGGTTCGACGGCCCCACCGATGCCATGACGCCGCTCGCGGAGGCACACCTGCGCGTCGCGCAGTCGTACCTCGCGCTGCGCCTCGGCGACATCACCGGTGCCGCATCGGTGCTCGACGACGCCGTCGAACGCCTGCCCGTGGCCCTCGCCTTCGGCGGACTCGGGATCGCGCTCGCACGCCGTCTCGACCTGGTCCGGGAGGGGCACCTGAGCCGGCCGACCGCCGCGCTCGAGGCCTCGGTGCCCGGGCACGTGGCGCCCGTCGTGCGGGCAGCGACGCTGGGCGACCGCGCCCAGACCGCGGTGTTCGACGGTCGCTGGGTCGAGGCGGCCACCCTGCTCGGGCTCGCGGCCGAACGCGGCGGGGACGAGCTGCGCAGGCTCTGGCTGCCCACGCCCGACCCGGTGGAGCTGCTCGTGCTCGCCGGCCAGGACCGGGCTGCCCGGCACTCGCACGAACGTCTGCGGCTCCACGTCCTGCCCGCGGCCGGTCCGGAGTCGGCGGGCGGCTTCTCCGGCGGGCCGACGCGTCGCCGTCGGCTCGACCTGGCGCGGGCCGAGCTCGCCCTCGCCGACGCCTCCGGCGTGGGCCGGGCACGCGAACGGGCCGTCGAGGCGTCACTGCGCGTGGGTTCGACGTTCGAGCGCGGCCTCACCGAGCTGGTCGCGGCCCGCGCGTACGCCCGCCTGGGTCTGCCCGGGGATGCCGCGGCGCACCTGCTCGGGGCCCACGAGCTGTTCGAGGAGTCCGGGGCGAAGGCCTGGGAGCACATCGCCGAGCAGGCGCTCAGGACGCCCGGTCTCGTGCCCGCCGGCGCGGGCGAGACGGCGGGCCGGGCGGCGGACGAGTCAGGGACCGGCCCCGCCCCCGGCGCCGGTCAGACGGCCATCGGCCAGGCGACGCCCGGGCAGGCGGCCCTCGGGCAGGCGGCCCCGGGGCAGGAAGACCTGTGCGGGCAGTGGGACACCCTGCTCACCGAGCGTGAGCTCGACGTGGCACGACTGGTGGTGCAGGGCCGGACGAACCGGCAGGTCGCCGCCAACCTCTACGTGTCGGTCCGCACGGTCGAGGTGCACCTCGGGCGGGTCTTCCGCAAGCTCGGGGTGCGCTCCCGCACGGAGCTGGCGGTGCTTGCGCTCAGGGGGTGACCCTCAGGCCTCGACGAGGATCGTGACCGGGCCGTCGCCCACGAGCTCCACCTGCATGTCGGCGCCGAAGCGTCCGGTCTCGACGGTCAGGCCGCGCTCGCGCAGCGCGGCGACGACGGCGTCCACGAGGGGCTCCGCCACCGGACCGGGCGCCGCCTGGACCCAGGTCGGGCGGCGCCCCTTGCGGGCGTCGCCGTAGAGCGTGAACTGGCTGACGACGAGCACCGGCGCGCCGACGTCGGCCACCGACTTCTCGTCGTGCAGGATCCGCAGCTCCGCGATCTTGCGGGCGATCGTCTCGACCTGGGCGGGGCCGTCGTCGTGCGTGACACCGACCAGCGCCAGGATGCCTGGCTTGTCGATGGCGCCGACCACCTCGCCGTCGACGGTGACCGAGGCGCGCGTGACGCGCTGCAGGACCGCCCTCATCTGCGGCCCTCGTACACGTCGGCGAAGACCGCCCGGACCTCGCCGACCGGCCGGCCACCGCCGAGCACCGGCACGCGGCCCAGCCCGTCGAGGCCGCCCGGGTACACGCCGGGCAGGCCCGCCGCACCCGCTGCGCGCAGCGCGGCGGCGAGGATCGCCGGGCGGGCCCGTGCGGAGCCGTCGAGCACCTTGAACGCGATGGCCGAGCCGTCGGGCAGCCCGGCGGCGTAGACGCCCTCGGCACCGTCCTTCGCGACGAGGCCCGGCACCGCCTCCATCGCGAGCGTGACGTCACGGCCGGTGCCGCCCACCATGTCGGGGTGCGCGGAGAGCGCACGGGCGACGCGTGCCTCGTGGGAGATGACATCGACGGTGGGTGCCGCGCCCAGCGTCGAGAACGCGCGGGCCAGGCCGAGCAGCGTCGTCGAGAACAGGGGCGCGCCGCAGCCGTCGACCGTCGTGCGCATGACCACCTCGGCATCGCCGGTCAGCTCGAGGATGGTCGCGCGGACCGCTCGCTGCAGCGGATGCTCCGGCGACAGGTAGGTCTCGATGTCCCAGCCCTGCGTGAGGCAGGTGACGAGCATCGCCGCGTGCTTGCCCGAACAGTTCTGCGTGAGGGACGCCGGACCCGGCCCGCCGGCCAGCGGCGCCATGTGCCAGTCGAGCGCGGCCGGCGGGTAGAGCGGCAGGTCAGGCGTGTTCCGCAGCGCGACAGGGCTGAGACCCCTCGAGGCGAGGATCTGCAGCACGCCCTCCAGGTGGACCCGCTCGCCGTTGTGGCTGGCCGCGGCCAGCGCGAGCAGGCGGTCCGGCAGCTCCAGGCCCGCGCGCAGCATCGCCACGAGCTGCAGCGGCTTGAGCGACGACCGCGCCCAGATCGGCGTGGTCGGGTTGCCCACCTGGACCACGGGCCGGCCATCGGGGTCGAGCACCACGAGGTGCCCCAGGTGCACGGACTCGACGAGATCGCCGCGGATCACCTCGGCCAGCGGCGCGGCGTCTTCGAGCACGCTCACCAGCCGCCCTGCGGGCCGCGGGGCCGGTTGCGCGAGCTGTACGGCAGCAGCCGGGGACGCAGGCTCACCCAGTAGATGATCGCCGGCGCCACCGCGATGATGTTGAGGAAGGAGCCGAACATGAACCCGCCCTGGAGCCAGCCCTGCGGCAGCCCGAGGAAACCGAGTGCGGCGGCGACACCAAGGATCGCCAGCCAGCCGACCTTGGGCAACCGCCCTTCGGCCTGGAAGCCCTTGTCGGGTCGGCGCGCGGCGTCGATCAGCGCGACGACCTGCACGACGAAGACCACCAGCGCGAGTACGGCCATGACGAACCACTGCAAGAATCCCACGCCGTGAGCCTACGGCACCGGCTACAGCTCCGGCAGTGCGTCCCGGGCCTCGCCCGGTGCGGCACCCGCCGCCTCCAGCGTGTCGACGACGGGCGAGCGCAGCAGCATCACCAGCGACTGCACCTGCCAGTCGCCCTCGCCGACGGTCCGCGGGTCCACCCGCGCCGCGACGGCGGTCAAGGCTTCGCGTCCGCGCCTGCCGTCACCACCGGAGCCGACGTCGGACGCGAGCTGCCGCACGCCGGTCGCGAAACCCTCGACGAGCTCCGCGACCGGCTCGACGTCGTGGTCGGCCGCGATGACGGGGAGCACGCGGCGGGCCAGGACCCGCACCGAGCGCATGGTCCGGTCGACGAGCACCGCCTGCTCCTCCAGCCGGGCGAGCTCGGCGCGATGCATCCGCCCCACGGAGATCCGCGCCAGCTCACGCGCCCCGCGCGCGGCCTCCTGCCACTCGGCGAGCACCGGCTCGGAGGCCCTGCCGCGCACGAGGGCGGCCTGGACGTCGTCGGCGTCGCGCGAGCGCAGGCCGCGGGCGAGCGTCTCCAGGGTCTGGGCGAGCTCTGTCACCGCCTGCTCGGCGAGGGCCCGCGGGCGGCGCCGGGTGTCGCCGGGCGTGAGCAGCGCGACGAGCAGGGCGATGGCGCCGCCGACCAGGGCGTCCGTCCAGCGCCCGAGCGGCCCGCCGGAGACCGACGGCAGGCCCACCACGATGATCGCCTGCACCCCGGCCTGCGTGACGAGGAGGGCGCCGCGGTCGATGAACCGGGCGGCGACCGCGGAGATGAAGAGCACCAGGGAGAGCTGCCACCAGCCGGATCCGATGAGGTGCACGATCAGGTCGCCCATGGCGACGCCGACCGCGACGCCCACTGCCATCTCGGACACCCGGCGGACGTCTCGCTGCGCGGAGAAGCCGAGGAGGACCCACGCCGCGACGGGCGCGAAGAAGGGCTGCTCGTGCCCCAGCAGGTACCGCGCGACCAGGTAGGCGGCGCCGGCGGCGAGCGAGGCCTGGGCGATCGGGATGAGGCCCGCCCGCGCGCGCGTCCAGCCCTGGCGCAGCCGGGTGCGCAGCATGAGCGTGCGCATGGCCTTGCGCCACATCTCGTCGGCCGGGCCGGGCAGGGCGCTCACTCGGGCTAGATCAGGCTGCCCGGACCGCGCAGGCCACGGGTCAGCGGGCCGTGCGCCTCAGGTCGGTCGACCGAGATGCCGTCGCCGGGAACCACTACCTCCTGGGCCGCGGACACCTCGAGGATCTGGCCGGAGACCTCCCCGGCCACCATGAGCTCGGCCTCCTCCGGCACGTTGCGCTTGAGCACGGCGAGGCCGATGGGTCCCAGCTCGTGGTGCCGGGCCATCGAGGTGAGCGTGCCCACCACCTTGCCGGCTGCGCCGTCCGACGCCGGGAGGCGCACCTCCGCACCGGGCTCCGGGAGCAGGTGCTGGGAGCCGTCGAGGTGCAGCATGACCAGCCGGCGCGGCGGCCGGCCGAGGTTGTGCACGCGGGCGACGGTCTCCTGGCCGCGGTAGCAGCCCTTGTTGATGTGGACGGCGGTCCGCAGCCAGTCCAGCTCGTGCGGGATGGTGCGGGCATCGACGTCGCGCGCGTACCGGGGGCGCCACGCCTCGACCCGGAGGGCCTCGGTGGCCCAGGTGCCGACGAGCGGCCAGCCGGCCGCCTCACGGGCCGCGACCTCGGCGTCCAGGTCCGCACGTGGCACCAGCACGAGGCGCCACGGGCGCGTCGCACCGGGGTGCTCGGACTCGGGCGGGCCGTAGCGCGTGCCGCCGGGCAGAACGTTCGGCCAGGCATCGTGCCAGGTCACGGGCTCGCCCTCGGCGCCTTCCGCGGCGACGGGCTCACCGATCGCCGCCCACTCGTCGGTGACGTCGGCGACCTCGACACGGAGCGTGAACCGCATCCGGTCGAGCCAGCCGGCCAGGCCGGGCGCCGACTCGCGCTCGGTGATCAGCCACGTGGCCTCGCCGTCGTCCACGACGCCCGCCGCGTGCTCGACGTGGCCCTGCGGCGAGAGGACCAGCAGCTCCGTGCTGGTCCGGGGCGCGAGACCCTCGAGCTGCTGCGAGGTGATCGAGTGCAGCCACCTCAGCCGGTCCGGGCCGGAGACCCGGACGATCCCGAGGTGCGACTGGTCGACCACCGCCCCGCCGCGCGCCAGCGCGCGCTGCTCGGCCGTCGGGTCGCCGTAGTGCCAGGCGACCCCGGCGTCGGGACCGGACGCGGCCACCGCGCCGTGGCGGCTCAACAGGGGGCTCTCGTAATCCATGCTCACCTCAGGTGCAGCGTCGTGGGCGGACGGGGCATTCCCCGCCTGCGTTGTCTCTGCGGTTTACGACTGCCGGTCCAGCTCCGCCGACGCGTACGAGCGCATGGGCTCGCCGAACGCGGCGAGCTCCTCCACCCAGAGCAGGCGGCCCTGCACCAGGCCGTACAGCCGCTTCGACGCACGCACCTCGGACGCCGTCGACGTCCGCGCGATGGCGTCCGAAGCCAGGTCGATCCGCCCGTTGCCCGCGGCGCCGACGTAGACCGTTATGCGCCCGGAGGCGTCGGCGACGAGCACCTCGAGCGCGTGCTTCTCGTCCTCGAGACCGTCGGGGCGGTCGGTGGACACGCGCCAGTAGCCGGTCTCGGTGGACCAGACGGTGCCGGCCGGGTCCGGCACCGGGGCCGGCCACTCGCCGTCGTCGGGCAGCTTGTCCGGGACCGTCTCGTCCAGTACCCGCAGCGTGGACTCGAACCGCACGTACGGGCCGCCGTCGTGGTCGAAGACCAGGTCCTGCACGAACGTCTTCTTGCCGATGCTCGGGTACTCGATCACGCCCTCGCCGCGCCACCGGCCCACCAGCCAGGCGAGCGGGTACACGTCGGGCGAGAGGCCGTCAGGGAAGGTGAACGTCATCAGCGCTGGCCCGTGTACAGCTTGTAGACGACGTAGCCGGCGAACCAGGTGATCGCGACGGCGACGCCGACGATGAGGCCGGTGAAGATGAGCTCGAGGGCATGGATCGACATGCTGTCGATCCTAACGGTCCACCGCTTACAGTCAGCGGCATGCGCCAGCTCGTGATCAAGACCACTGCGGGCCTGGATCGGCCCGAGGCCACCAACCAGGCATTCACCGTCGCGGCAGCCGCCGTGGCCTCCGGGGCGGAGGTGAGCCTCTGGCTCACCGGGGAGTCGGCGTGGTTCGCGCTGCCCGGCCGCGCGGCCGAGCTCGCGCTCGAGCATGCGACGCCGCTTCCCGACCTGCTGGAGGCCGTCCTGGCCGCTGGAACCGTCACGCTCTGCACCCAGTGCGCCGCACGCAGGGACATCACGGAGGCGGACGTGCTGCCCGGCGTCCGGATCGCGGGTGCGGCCCTCTTCACGGAGGAGATCCTGCGCGACGGAGCCCAGGCGCTGGTCTACTAGGCGCGGACCAGGCCGGCCCGACGCAGCAGCAGGTACATCTCGCACCCGAGGCACAGGCCGACGACGGCGTTGAGCGCCGCCGCGACGAACGCCACCGCTGCCGCGATCGGCACGGCCGGAAGCACGCCGAAGAAGCCGAGGATCACGCCGACCGCGGTGACGAAGAGGCCGACTCCCTGCGCGAAGCGCGGTGGACGCCGGTCCTCCATCTCAGCGGGCGGGCCCAGCCGGGGCCGGACGAACTTCTTGAACAGCATGCCCTGCCACGAGCCCTCGGCGCCGCGCACCGTGCCGAGCACAAAGCTCAGCATGACGAACGTCAGCAGCCACAGCCCGGCGGTGCTCGCGCCGAGCAGCACGACGGCTGCCAGCAGCACCGCCGTGATGCTTGCTCCTACGCGCGGTCCGCGCGGGTCGATCCCCTTGTTCACGCTCATGACTGCCCTTCCCCGTCCGCTTCGGCCGCCGCAGTGGGGACCCGGTTGAGTGCCTGACGTGCCTGGGTGTCGGAGACCACGCCGCTCATGCGGGCCACCTCGCGGCCACCGCCGTCGACGACGAGCACGGTGGGCGTGCGGAGCACACCCAGGCTGCGCACGAGGTCGAGGTGGTCGTCGACGAGCAGCTCACGGTGCTCGACGCCGGAGGTCGAACCGGTGAGCCCTCCGAGCACCCGCGAGGTGGACCGGCACGCGGCACACACCTCGGCGGAGAACTGCACGAACGTCACCCGGTCGGCGAGTGCGATCCCTGCCGAGGCCCAGTCGATGCCGGCCGGAGCCTGCCGGGGTGCGCGCACAGCACCCTGACGTGCCGACCACCACACCCCGAGAGCTGCGGTACCCAGCACGAGCACGACCAGCGCGACCACTTGTCCCAACAACATTTAACCCACGATGCCGTGTGTTGGTCGTCCAGACAAGTCCTCACCTGCAATGACACCTGTCACATTGCGTGCCGCCTCGCTTCTCGCAGGTTCGCGCGCGTGATTTCCTTGGCACCGCCCCCGCCCGGAGCAGGATTTCTCGTGCCGAAATGGCGACCAGGCCCATGTCGCCCCGGTGGTAACGTGCATGTATCCGCATATATGGGAGAATTCGCTAAGATGGAAGTTTTGCCAACCCGCACCTGGAACGGAATCACGATTCCGGCGGCAGGGGTGTACGAGCTCGACCAGAACCACAAGCGGCTCGGCTTTCTCGCCATGCACATGATGGTCAGCCCCGTCCGCGGCGAGTTCGCCGAGGGCAATGCGACGGTGGTCGTCGCCGACGACCCGCTGACCTCGCAGGTCAGCTGCACGATCCAGACGGCGTCCATCGGCACCCATGTGCCCGACCGCGACGCACACCTGTCGGGCCCCGACTTCCTGGACGTCGAGAACCACCCCACCATCGAGTTCCGCAGCACCGGCTTCCGGATGCGGACACAGGTGGACCCGATCTTCTCGTGGGCGCGGCTCAAGGCCGGCACCGCCGGACGCCGTCCGCACGACCCGGACCAGCCCGACGGCTCCTTCACGAAGTTCGTCATGGACGGCCTGCTCACGATCCGCGGCGTCACGCGCCCGGTCTCGCTCGAGTGCGAGTTCGGCGGCGTCGGGCACGACCCCTACGGCCAGGACATCTTCGGGTTCCACGGCAGCTGCGACATCGACCGTGAGGAGTGGGGCCTGCTCTGGAACGTCGCGCTCGAGGCAGGCGGCGTCCTGGTCGCCAGGAAGGTCCGCATCGAGATCGCCGGCGAGATGATCCGCCAGTCCTAGAGAATCACCATGCGGCCAACGACGAACACGAAGATGCCGCAGACCGCCACGGGCAACGCGCTCGCCGTGAGCCCGGCGAGCCGCGCACCGCGAGCGGGCAGCCGTTCCAGCAGCAGGTGCAGCGCACCGACCACGACACCGGCGACCAGCCCGCACCACAGGCCGCTCACGGTGTCGATGTCCGGCAGCAGCGTCGCAGCGGCCCCGCCCACCAGCACGGCGGCGACCGCCGAGATCCCCAGCGCCACCCAGCCGCGGACCGGCAGCGCCGCGACGGCGGCCGCGACCGCCAGGGCGACCGCGCTCGTCACGACCAGCGTGGCGCCGGCGTCGGACCGTGCGGCGGCGATCCAGCCGGACGTCGCGATGGCGGCGACGACACCCGCGACAGTGCCCGATACCGACTCGGTCAGCTGCGGGCGCCCGTCGCGGCGCAGCATCTGCGCGATGAACGAGAGCACCACCGCGCCGGCCAGGACCGTCGGCAGGTGCCGCAGCACCGGCTCGCCCTGGGTGAAGTACGTGGCGGCCGCCCCACCGGTGCCGCAGAGCACCACGACGAGCCGGGTACTTCCCGCCGCGGGCAGCCGCAGCAGGGACGGCCAGCCCAGTGCGACGAGAACCACCAGGACCACCACCGCCGCCACGAGGGGCAGCGGCCGGGGCTGGACGTAGGACGCGGCGGCGACGAGGGCTGCGAGCGCAGCGGTCGTCACGGCGCGGGTGGAGACGGACACGGCACCGAGTTTTCCAGAGTCTGTCCGAGTTCTTTCAATCCGGCCTCCTGCAGGCCGCCGGACCGCCTGATCAAAGGCCTGTGAGTGCCGGGCAACGCGCGTGTCATGTGAGTGTCACGGGTCCTGACCAGCATGGTGGTGTCCAGGAAAAGGGCGTGTAACATGCACGCAACAAGCAACAGGGCAGACTTCCGCAGAGCCAGTTGGGACGCGACGGGACGTCTCGCTAGAGCGAGACCCGAGCCAGGGACGGTTGCAAGACGCCGGTTCCGAGAGGAGGTGCGTCAATGGCAGAGCTGTTGATCCTCACACCCGCCACCGGTGGGTCTGCCGAGGTACTGCCCGCACTAGGACTGCTTTCGCATCGGGTCCGGGTGCTTCCGATGGAGCCTTCGGCCCTCGTCGATGCCCCGGACGCGGACGTCGTCCTGCTGGATGCCCGCCGCGATCTCGTCGCCGCCCGCACCACCTGCCGGCTGCTGCACGCGACAGGCCTGACCGTGCCGCTCGTGCTGATCCTCACCGAGGGCGGCCTGACCGTGGTGACCCACGAGTGGGGTGCCGACGACCTGCTGCTGGAGACCGCCTCACCCGCCGAGGTCGAGGCCCGTCTGCGCCTGGTGATCGAGCGTTCGGCGCGCGGCCCCGCGGAGGAGTCGCAGCAGGAGATCTCCGCGGGCGAGCTCGCCATCGACGCCGGCGGATACACCGCACGGCTTCGCGGTCGCCCGATCGACCTGACCTACAAGGAGTTCGAGCTCCTCAAGTACCTCGTGCAGCATCCGGGCCGCGTGTTCACGCGCGCCCAGCTGCTGCAGGAGGTCTGGGGCTACGACTACTACGGGGGCACGCGCACCGTCGACGTCCACGTGCGTCGCCTGCGCGCCAAGCTCGGGCCGGAGCACGAACAGCTCATCGGCACGGTCCGCAACGTCGGTTACCGGTTCGACCCGCCGAAGGAACGGCCGACCGAGGAACTTCCTGCACCGCCGCCCTCCGCGGCGCTCCCACCTGCGCCTGCGGACGCCGCGGCGGCCGGCACGGACGACCCCAATGCGGGGCCGACCGGGAGACAGGTCGCACAGACCGGCCACTGAGCCGGTGGCCCGTAGCCGGGCGCGCAGGGCACCGACCGCGTAGGTTCGTACCTGTGACCGCACTCTCGGCCCGGCCGGCCGTCCGCACGGCAGCCACCAGCGACTACACGTGCGCCCTGGTCGAGGGTCCGTGGCAGCACGAGTTCGTCTCGTCGGGCGGCTCACGCTTCCACGTGGCGGTCGCCGGGCCCGAGAGCCGTTCGGCTCCGCTGGTCGTCCTCCTGCACGGTTACCCCGAGTTCTGGTGGGCGTGGCGCGCGCAGATCCCCGCCCTGGCCGACGCCGGCTACCGGGTGGCCGCGATGGACGTGCGCGGTGTGGGCGGGTCGGACAAGCCGCCGTCCGGCTACGGGGTACCCGCGCGGGCCGCGGACGTCGCCGGCGTCGTGCGCTCCCTCGGGCGAGAGCGCGCCGTAGTGGTGGGGCACGGAACCGGCGGCACGCTCGCCTGGGCGATGGCGTCCCTGCACACCGGCACGACGACGGCGGTCGCCGTGCTGGCCAGCCCGCATCCGGCCCGGGTACGCCTGCGCAGCCGGGCCGCTCTCAGCACGGCGGCCCTGCGCGAGATCGCGTACCTGCAGCTCCCGACCCTGCCCGAGCGCGCGCTGGCCCAGGGCGACCTCGTCGAGCGCACCCTCGCGCTGGGCGCGGCCACCCCGCTGCCCGACGACGTGGTCGACCGGTACAAGGCGGTGATGCGGATCCCGTTCGCCGCGCACTCGGCCGCGGAGGCGCTGCGCTGGGCCGTGCGGTCGACGCCCCGGATGGACGGCCGCCGGTTCGGTACCGCGCTGCGCCGCCCGCTCGGTGTACCCACGCTGCAGCTGCAGGGCGGCCGGGACGGCATCTTGCGGCCCGAGCGCGCTGACCTCGATGCCATGGCTCTCGCGCCGGACCTCCACTACGAGCTGATCCCGGACGCGGGCCATTTCCTGCCCGAGGAAGCCCCGGACGAGGTCAATCAGATCCTGCTGCGGTGGCTGGCCCGGGTGAGCCCCGCGCCGAGCATCACTACTGCGCCGAGCATCACTACTGCGCCGAGCATCACTACTTGAGGGGCAGGCCCGCCGACTCCGAGCGTTCCGGCGCCGGGCGTACGAGCTTCGCCGCCTTGTCGGGGTCGGTCTCGCCCGCTCCGTAGGAGGGGCACAGGTCGGAGATGCTGCACGCCCCGCACGCCGGGTTGCGCGCAACGCACACCCGCCGACCGTGCCAGACGAGGTGGTGGCTGAGCTTGGTCCAGTCCTTCCTGGGGAACAGCTCCCCCACCTCGGCCTCGACCTTCACCGGATCCTCCTCGGTGGTCAGGCCGAGCCGCCTCGCCACCCGCCCGAAGTGCGTGTCGACGGTGATCCCCGGGACGCCGAAGGCGTTGCCGAGCACCACGTTCGCCGTCTTGCGGCCGACGCCCGGGAGCGTGACCAAGTCCTTCAACCGGCCCGGGACCTCGCCGTCGTACCGCTCGACGAGCGCCTGGCCCAGGCCGATCACCGCCCGCGCCTTGGCCCGGAAGAAGCCGAGGGGCCGCAGGATCTCCTCGAGCTCGCCGGGGTCCGCCTCGGCGTAGGCCCGGGCGTCCGGGTACATCACGAAGAGCTCCGGCGTGGTCTGGTTGACCCGGACGTCGGTGGTCTGGGCGCTGAGCACCGTTGCGATCAGCAGCTCCAGCGGCGTCGTGAAGTCCAGCTCCGCCCGGGCATCGGGATAGGTCTGCGCGAGCAGACGATTGACCCGCCGCGCTCTGCGCACGAGCGCCAGCCGGCTCTCCGCCGTGCCCTTCGCCGCGTTATCGGGTTCGCGTTCCCTGACTGTGGTCACATCGGCCAGACTAACGATCCCCACTGACATCCGGCCGGTGACCTCGGCCGCCCGGTTTGGCGCCATGTACCTAGGACGCGGAGTATGAGAAGGTCGAGGACGCATATCTGAGGACCTCACGACGGTCCACGTGAATCGAGGAAGAGTCACCATGCCGTACACGCACCACCTGCGCGTCTACCCGTCCGCCGAGCCGCTCAAGCGCACCGACCAGCTCGCCTGGAAGCTCGCGGAGCTCGCCACCGACACCGTCGAGCCAACGGCCGAGGTCACCGACATGGTGATCAACCGGGTGATCGACAACGCCGCCGTCGCGGCGGCCAGCCTCACCCGCGGCCCGGCGGTCGCCGCCCGCTCGCAGGCCGAGGCGCACCCCTACCGCCCCGGGTCCACGGTGTTCGGCCTCGCCCCCGAGGCGACCAGCAGCCCCGAGTGGGCGGCGTGGGCCAACGGCGTCGCGGTGCGTGAGCTCGACTTCCACGACACGTTCCTCGCGGCCGAGTACTCCCACCCGGGTGACAACATCCCGCCGATCCTGGCGGTGGCCCAGCACGCGGGCTGCACCGGCAAGGACCTGGTCCGGGGCATCGTGACCGGCTACGAGATCCAGGTGGACCTGGTCCGCGCGATCAGCCTGCACAAGCACAAGATCGACCACGTGGCGCACCTCGGCCCGTCCGCGGCGGCCGGCATCGGCACCCTGCTCGGCCTCGACACCGAGACCGTGTTCCAGGCGGTCGGCCAGGCCCTGCACACCACCACGGCCACGCGGCAGAGCCGCAAGGGGCAGATCTCCACGTGGAAGGCGCACGCACCGGCCTTCGCGGGCAAGCTCGCGGTCGAGGCCGTTGACCGTGCCATGCGCGGCCAGACCTCCCCCGAGCCCATCTACGAGGGCGAGGACGGCGTCGTCGCCTGGCTCCTCGACGGGCCCGGCGCCGCCTACGACGTCGTGCTCCCCGAGGCCGGCGAGCCGCGCACCGGCATCCTCGACACGTACACCAAGGAGCACTCCGCGGAGTACCAGGCGCAGGCCATCATCGACATGGCCCGCGCGCTCGGCAACGAGCGGCCGGAGCTGCGGGACCCCAGCAACATCCAGGGCATCGTGCTGCACACCAGCCACCACACCCACCACGTGATCGGCTCGGGCGCGAACGACCCGCAGAAGTACGACCCCGCGGCGTCGCGCGAGACGCTCGACCACTCGGTCCCGTACATCTTCGCCGTCGCGCTGCAGGACGGCGGCTGGCACCACGTCGACTCCTACGCCCCGTCGCGGGCCCAGCGCCCGGACACCGTCGAGCTGTGGCGCAAGGTCACCACCGCCGAGGACGCGGAGTGGACCCGCCGCTACCACTCGACCGACCCGGCGGAGAAGGCCTTCGGCGGCCGCGTCGAGATCACGCTCACCTCGGGTGAGGTCGTCACGCGCGAGATCGCCGTCGCCGACGCGCACCCGCTGGGCGCCCGTCCGTTCGCCCGCGCGAACTACGTCGGCAAGTTCCGCACGCTCGCTGCCGGCATCCTGGCGGACGCGGAGATCGAGCGCTTCCTCGGCCTCGCCGAGCGACTGCCCGAGCTCACGCCCGCCGAGGTCCGCGAGCTCACGATCGTCGCGGCACCCGGCGTGCTGGACGCGGTCACGTCCCCGACGGGCCTCTTCGAGCTGGGGCAGGCCTGATGCTGTACTCCCACCTCACCGCGGCGGCCAAGCGTCGCGCCTTCCGCGAGGCCCTCGCCGGGCCGGACATCCTTCGCCTCCCGGGCGCGTTCAACCCGCTGAGCGCCAAGCTGATCCAGGACAAGGGGTTCGACGGCGTCTACGTCTCCGGCGCCGTCCTCTCGGCCGACCTCGGCCTGCCCGACATCGGCCTGACCACGCTGACCGAGGTGGCCGGCCGGTCCGGCCAGATCGCCCGGGTCACCGACCTGCCCGTGCTGGCCGACGCCGACACCGGGTTCGGCGAGCCCATGAACGTCGCCCGCACCGTCCAGACCATGGAGGACGCCGGCGTGGCCGGCATCCACATCGAGGACCAGGTCAACCCCAAGCGCTGCGGTCACCTGGACGGCAAGGAGGTCGTCGGGCTCGACGACGCCGTCCGGCGGATCCGGGCCGCCGTCGACGGCCGCCGCGACCCCGACTTCCTCATCATGGCGCGCACCGACGTGCGCGGCACGGAGCCGGGCGAACGTGGCCTCACGCTCGCGATCGACCGCGCCAAGGCCCTGGCCGATGCCGGGGCCGACGCGATCTTCCCCGAGGCGATGAAGGACCTCGCGGAGTTCGAGGCCGTCGCCTCAGCCCTCGACGTCCCCGTGCTGGCCAACATGACGGAGTTCGGCAAGTCCGAGCTCTTCACGGCCAAGCAGCTGCACGACGCCGGGGCACAGCTCGTCATCTACCCCGTCACCCTGCTGCGCATAGCGATGGGCGCCGCCGAGCGCGCGCTGGAGGAGATCTCGGCGTCCGGCACCCAGGACGCCCTGGTGCCACAGATGCAGACCCGCGCGCGGCTGTACGAGCTCACCGACTACGCGGCCTACAACCACTTCGACAGCAACGTCTTCACCTACAAGCCCTGACCTAGTCTCGACACGAAGGAGTGCTCATGACCGAGACCACGGAGATCCGTAAGGGTCTGGCCGGCGTCGTCGCCGACACGTCGGCGATCTCGAAGGTCAATCCCGAGACCAACTCGCTGCTGTACCGCGGCTATCCGGTGCAGGAGCTGGCCGCGAGGAAGAGCTTCGAGGAGGTCGCCTACCTGCTGTGGCACGGCGAGCTCCCGACGTCGGCCCAGCTCGCCGAGCAGACGGCGACCGAACGGGTGCACCGCGAGCTGCCGGACAACGTCCGCGACGCCATCCTCGAGCTGCCCGCCGACTGCCACCCCATGGACGTGTGCCGCACGGCGGTCTCGATCCTTGGCGCCCACGACCCGCAGGCCGAGGACTCGTCCGTCGAGGCCGAGCTCGCCAAGTCGCTGCGCCTGTGGGCGGTCCTGCCCGCCGTCGTCGCGCTCGACCAGCGCCGTCGGCACGGCCAGGAGCTCGTGCCCCCGCGCGAGGACCTCGGCTACTCCGCGAACTTCCTGTGGATGGCGTTCGGCAAGGAGGCGGAGCCCGCCGTCGTGCAGGCTTTCGAGGCCTCGATGGTGCTGTACGCGGAGCACTCGTTCAACGCTTCCACGTTCACTGCGCGCGTCATCACCTCGACGCTCGCCGATCTGCACTCCGCCGTGACCGGCGCCATCGGTGCCCTCAAGGGCCCGCTGCACGGTGGGGCCAACGAGGCGGTACAGGCGACGTTCGAGGAGATCGGCACGGCCGACAGGGCCGAGGCCTGGCTCGAGGACGCCCTCGCGAACAAGAAGAAGATCATGGGGTTCGGCCACCGGGTCTACAAGAACGGCGACTCGCGCGTGCCGACCATGCGGGCCGTGCTCGGGGACCTCGCCGAGCACTACGGCGACACCGCGGTGCTCGACCTGTACGACACCCTCGAGAACGCCATGGTCAGCCGCAAGAACATCAAGCCCAACCTGGACTATCCCGCCGGGCCGGCGTACCACCTGATGGGCTTCGACACGAACATCTTCACGCCGCTGTTCGTGGCCTCCCGGATCACCGGGTGGACCGCGCACATCATGGAGCAGCGCGCGGCCAACGCGCTGATCCGGCCGGTGTGCGAGTACGTCGGACCGGAGCAGCGCGAGGTTCCCTGAGCGGTGCGTGGGACGCCCGTTCCGAACTCCCGGGTGACACCCCATAGGATTTATGGACGGGCGTCCTACTTCGCACCGAGCAAAGCCGACATCCCGCACCTGGCGGACGATCACGTCGGGCTGCACGCCACGCGGACGCCGCGAGAAACCCGATGACCCGGCAATCTCGTGACATTGAGGCAGACTGAGAGGTGGAAAAGACTGATGGACGAAAGTCCCCGACACGTGAGGACACCACTGGTGGACGACGAAGTCGTACTCTCTGCCCCCCTCTTCGCGGACATGGAAGGCGAGGAGACGCGTGCGCTCTTCGAGTCCATGGTGCCCGTGGAGCTGGTCCGGGGTGACGTGCTCTTCCGCGAGGGCGAACCGGGCGACCGGCTCTATGTCATCGCGCAGGGCAAGATCAAGCTGGGTCGCCGGTCGAGTGACGGCCGCGAGAACCTGCTGTCGATCCTCGGCCCTGGTGAGATGTTCGGGGAGCTCTCCCTGTTCGACCCGGGCCCCCGCACCGCCTCCGCCTCCTCCGTGTCGGACTCCGTGGTCTACGAGCTGCGCCACGAGTCGCTCGTGCGCTGGATCGCCGACCATCCGGGCGTCGCCACCCAGCTCCTCGGCGCGCTGGCGCGTCGGCTGCGCCGCACCAACGAGACCCTCGCGGACCTCGTCTTCTCCGATGTGCCCGGCCGCGTGGCCAAGGCGCTGCTGGACCTCTCGACCCGCTTCGGCGAGCCGAACGACGACGGCATCCGCGTCGCGCACGACCTCACCCAGGAGGAGCTGGCGCAGCTCGTCGGCGCGAGCCGCGAGACCGTGAACAAGGCCCTTGCCGACTTCGCGACCCGCGGCTGGGTCCGCCGCGAGGGCCGGGCGGTGGTCCTGCTGGACCTCGACCGCCTGGAGCGGCGGGCGCGCTGAGGCGCCGATCGGTTCGAGAAGGGCTCGGGCTTTGCGCCCCCGCCCCTAATGGGGGTTTGTGCCAAACCGGCAAACGACATGCTGGGAGAGATACGAGATTCAAACCGCAAACATAATAAATAGGGGGCCAAAGACCCCC
>NZ_JBHXBG010000047.1:0-32784 GCF_042726755.1 Promicromonospora sp. NPDC060271
GGCCCCGGGGGTGTTCGCTACCGGCTGGCGGGCGTTGGGGGCGACCACCGGGGCCCGGGGGCTCGCCCCCCGCCCGGGGGCGCGCGGCCCCGCCGTTTGCCGGGCGGGGGAGCACCCGGCCGGGCATCCGACCGCAGGCTCAGCCGGACGTGCGCGCCGGCACCTTGCGTGGCCGCCGGGTGAGCAGGGGGTCGTGCCCGCGTGGCCGTCCCACCGGCTCGACGCCGTCCAGCGCGCGTGCGAGAGCTTCCCGCGTGATGCCCCTCCGCTCGCCGTCCGCACCCGCGCGGTCGGCGTGATCGGCGCGCAGCCTGGTCATCACCTGGTCGGCGGCCAGCCGCAGTGGGACATCCACCCGCCCGGCCGCCTCGTGCAGCAGGTGCCCGGCGGTCTCCTCGCTCACCCCACGTACGGCCATGATGACGCCCTTGGCCTGCTCTATCACCGCCTGGCTGACGAAGGCCCTCGTCACGACCGCCTCGGACCGGCGCGCGAGCACCTCCTTCTGGGCCGGCGTGACGTCGATGACGTACCCGACCAGCTCCGGTGACCGGTCGGGGCCGCTGCGTCGGCCCTGGCCGGTGACGACCACCGAACGTGTGCGGCCCCTGCGGTCCACTATCCGGTGCGCGCACGCGAACGGCCGGCCCGTCCGCAGGGCCTCGGCGGCAGCCCGCACCACGCGGGCGCGGTCGTCGGGGTGCTTGCGGGAGCGGAGCGCCTCGAGGCCCGGCTGGACCTCGTGCCGTCTCCACCCGTGCATCGTGTACAGCTCGTCGGACCACCACCAGGTCCCGGTCATGATGTCGACGCGGTAGCAGCCGACGAGAAGGTTGGTCCCCAGACCGAGAGCATGCGTCAGATCACCCGCGGAGAACCTCGGTGACCGCTCGGCCGAGCCGCCGCCGCCGTCCACGACGCTGAGCCTGGGCTGCTTGACAGGGTGCATTCCGAACCTCCCGGATCCACAGCGGACCAGGATCCGCTACATGACTCCGCGGGCTCAATTCTAGGAGCCGGGCGCTGCGAGTGCCAGGCTCCCGTGCCAGCCTGGACGGGCCAGACCGAGGGCCGGCACCCGGACCCACCGGCACGGACCGAGCAGCACGGACCGACCAGCGGAGGTGCACCGTGAGCGAGACCCCCTACGACGCGACGACGGACCCGGCGGACGCCGGCAGCGGCACACCGGGGGTCATGGCCCCCGGTCCGCTCCGCACCGACGTCGTGGTGGTCGGAGCCGGTCTCACCGGTGTCGTCACCGCCTTGCTGCTCGCCGACGGCGGCGCCTCCGTCGTGGTGCTCGACGCCCGCGGCGCACGCGCGACGACGACCGCCCGCTCGACCGGCAAGCTCTCGGTGCTGCAGGGCACGCGGCTCGCCCGGATCGCCCGGCACGGCGACGAGGTGGTGCGCGACTACCTCGCGGCCAACTTCGCCGGCCTGGGCTGGCTGCGCCGCACCCTCGAGGACCTGAACGTGCCCGTCGAGAACCGGGACGACCTGACCGTCGCCGCCGCCCCCGAGCAGGTGGCCGACGTCGACGCGGTGCTGGCGACCTGCGCCCGCCAGGGACTCACCGCACAGTGGGAGGAGGACCCGCCCTACCCGGCGCGGTCCTACGGCGCGGTACGTCTGCCGGGCCAGGCGCAGGTGGACCCGCTGCGCATGCTCTCGGCGCTGCGCGCCCGCCTGCGCGCCCGCGGCGTGCCGGTGCACGACGGCGTCCGGGTCCACCAGGTGCGCAGGCGCCGGTCCGGCGTCGTCCTGCGCACCAGCCGCGGCGCCGTCCTCGCCGATCGTGTGGTGCTGGCCACCGGTACGCCGCCCGGGCGGCTGGGCGGGCTGTTCCTCCGGCTGCAGGCGGGCCGCAGCCTGCTCACCACGTGGGAGATCACCGACCCGGCCGCGCTGCCGCCCGGGTTCGGGGAGACCATGTCGATCACCGCCGGGTCACCCGTGCGGTCGCTCCGCACGGCCGGCGGGCTGCTCATGGTGGGCGGCGAGGGCTACACCGTCGGCCGGGAGCGGGACCCGGCCCGGCGGCTGGCCGCACTGGAGGAATGGGCCCGGGTCCATCTCCCCGTGGACCAGCCCCGGCACACGTGGGCGGCCCAGGACTACACCGGCGACACCGGCCTGCCGCTCGTCGGACCGGCCGCGCCCGGCGACGACCGTGTGCTCGTGGCCACCGGCTACGCCAAGTGGGGCCTCACGAACGGCGCCGCGGCCGGGCTGGCGCTCGCCGGACGCATCCTCGGCGACCCCGTCGAGTGGGGGCCGACCTTCGAGCCGTGGGCCCGCAGGCCCACGGCGAGGGCGAGCACCGCCGCCACCTTCGCCGTGCAGACCAAGGGCTGGGCGCACGCGGCGACCCGCCCGTCCGGACAGCGGCCGGGTGCCCCGCGCGTGTCCCGGGTCTGCCCGCACGCGGGCGCCGTCGTGTGCTGGAACGAGCAGGAGCAGTCCTGGGACTGCCCCGCGCACGGCTCGCGGTTCGAGCCCGACGGCACCCTGATCGAAGGCCCCGCCACCGAGGACCTGACGCGGCGCTGAACCGCACGGGAACCCCCGACCTGCGCAGACGTGGGCATCCACGGACCCTGGTCCCGGCGGGAAGCGGTTCAAGATGCGAGTGCTTCCCGGCGCCTCGAACGTAGGAGGACCGGAAGAAGCCCGGTGACGACCATCCGTGGAGGTCACTGTGCGAGTCCTCGGTGTCAATGCCCTCTTCCACGACCCGTCGGCAGCGCTCGTCGTCGACGGTCACGTCCTCGCAGCAGCCGAGGAGGAACGGTTCACCCGGCGCAAGCACGGCAAGCGGCCCGTCCCGTTCGCGGCCTGGGAGCTGCCCGAGCAGGCGATGCGGTGGTGCCTCGACGTCGGCGGGCTGCGGCCGGAGGACCTGGACGCCGTCGCCTACTCGTTCGACCCGGCCCTCGCCAAACCGTCGGACGAGATGGGCCTGCCCGACCCGTGGGACTGGCTGCGGCTGCGGTACGCCGAACGAGCGCCGCGGTTCATCGCCACCGCACTGCCGGGGCTCAACCCCGCCGCCGTGCGCTTCGTGCCGCACGAGGTGTCGCACGCCGCGTCGGCAGCCCTCGCGTCCCCGTTCGGCACCTGCAGCGTCATGTCGCTCGACGGTCGCGGCGAGCGCTCCTCCTACCTCGCGGGCCGGTACACCGGCGGACGCCTCGAGGTGCTCGCGAGCCAGGAGCTCCCGCACTCCCTCGGCCTCGTCTACGAGTCCCTCACCGAGCACCTCGGTTTCCTGCGGTCCAGCGACGAGTACAAGGTGATGGCGCTCGCGTCGTACGGCAGGCCGCGGTTCCTGCCCGAGCTGCGGGAGCTGCTCCGGACCACGCCCGACGGCGGGTTCGTGGCCGAGGCTCCCGACTGGTCGCGATGGGCGGCGCCGGCCACGCCGGGCACCATCCAGGAACCCAGCGGGGCGGGCGGCCTGCCGCCCGACCAGGCGGACCTCGCGGCGTCGGTCCAGGCGCGGCTGGAGGAGCTGCTCGTCGAGCTCGCCACGGTCCTGCACGAGCGGACCGGAGACACCGCGCTGGCGCTGGCGGGCGGCACCGCCCTGAACTGCGTGGCCAACTCGCGGCTGTGGCGTGAGACCCCCTTCGAGCACGTATGGGTCCAGCCGGCGGCGGGTGACTCCGGCACCGCCCTCGGCGCGGCCCTGCAGCTCACGGCGGAGGCCGGTGTCCCGACGGTGCCCATGACGTCGGCGGCGCTCGGCCGCGGCTGGCCCGACGACGAGCTGGCGGATGCGCTGCGCACCGCGCGCGTGCCGTTCACGACCCCCGCCGACCTGCCGGAGCAGGTCGCCGACGTGCTCGCCGGCGACGGGATGGTGGCCTGGTTCGACGGCCGCTCCGAGTTCGGGCCGCGCGCGCTGGGCCAGCGCTCGCTGCTGGCGCACCCGGGTAAGCGGGCCAACACCGAACGGCTCAACGTCGTCAAGGGACGCGAGCAGTTCCGGCCGGTCGCCCCGATGGTGCTCCTGGAGGACGCCGCGGACATCTTCTCCGGCGGCCCGATTCCCAGCCCCTACATGCTGTTCGTCCACGACGTCGCCCCCGCCTGGCGCGACCGGATCCCGGCGACCGTCCACGTGGACGGCACGGCCCGGATCCAGACGGTGGACGACTCCCAGCCGCGCCTCCAGTCGACGCTCCGCGCGTTCCGTGCGCGCACCGGGCTGCCCGTGGTGGTGAACACGAGCCTCAACACCGCGGGCCGCCCGATGGTGGACACCCCGCGGGACGCGCTGGAGCTCTTCGGCTCGGCGCCCGTCGACGCCCTGGTACTCGGCCCCCACCTCGTCCGGCGTGCGGACCTGTTCGCCGGCGGCCAGTCGTCCGGGGGTGCCGCGTGAGACCTTCGTACTCGTTGGTCGTCCCGACGATCGGCCGGCCGCAGCTCGGTGCGCTGCTCGACTCGGTACGCGTCGCCTGCGCCGGCGGGCCACCGCCGCTCGACGTGGTGGTGGTCGACGACCGGCCGTTCCCGGCCGAGGGCGCGAACCCGCCGCTCGACCTCGGGCCGGACCCGGTGCCCGGCGTGCGGGTGCTCCGCACCGGTGGCCGCGGCCCGGCCGCCGCGCGTAACACGGGCTGGCGCAGCGTACGCACCGAGTGGGTGGCCTTCCTGGACGACGACGTGGTGGTCCCCGAGCGCTGGGCGGCGACCCTGGAGCAGGACCTCGCGGCCGCCGGTCCCACAGTCGCGGGCGTGCAGGGCCGGATAGTGGTGCCGCTGCTGAGCCACCGGCCCCCTACCGACCTCGAACGCAACACCGCCGGGCTGGAGACGGCCCGTTGGGCGACCGCCGACATGGCCTACCGCCGCGCCGCCCTGGAGGCGGTGAGCGGCTTCGACGAGCGCTTCCCCCGCGCGTACCGCGAGGACGCCGACCTCGCGCTGCGGGTCCGCGAGGCAGGCTGGGACCTCGTCCGGGGCCTCCGGTTCGTCGCGCACCCCGTCCGGCCCGCCGGAGACCTGGCGAGCGTGCGGGCCCAGGCGGGCAATGCCGACGACGCGCTGCTGCGCACACTCCACGGCCGCCACTGGCGCCGGCGCACCGGGGCGGGCCCAGGCCGCCTGCCGTGGCACGCCGCGACCGTCGCGGCGGGACTGACGGCGCTCGGCGGCTGCGTGGCCGCCGTCGTCCCTGGCACCCGCGACCCGCGCACGGCGCGCACCACTGCTGCCCTCGCCGGTGCGGCCTGGGCCGCGCTCACCGCGATGTTCGCGGCGGAGCGGCTCCGGCACGGACCGCGGCCCGGCGACGATGGCTACGGTCCGGAGCTGCGCCGCATGACCGTGACGAGCGCGCTGATCCCGTTCGCCGCCTGCGCGCACCGCGTCCGCGGGACGTGGCGGTGGCGGCGTGGGCTCGGCGGACGCGTGCCGGCCTGGCCGCCGCCCGTCCGTGCGGTGCTGTTCGACAGGGACGGCACGCTCGTCCGCGACGTGCCCTACAACGGCGACCCCGACGCCGTCGAGCCGATGCCCGGGGCACGGCGCGTCCTGGACGGGCTACGGGCCGGCGGCGTGCGGGTCGGCGTGGTGTCCAACCAGTCGGCGATCGGGCGAGGGCTGCTCACGAGTGCACAGGTGGACGCGGTGGACCAGCGGGTCCGCCGGCTGCTCGGCCCGTTCGACACCTGGCAGCGCTGCCCGCACCGGCCGGAGGAGGACTGCACGTGCCGCAAGCCGGAGCCGGGTCTCGTGCTCCGCGGCGCCGCGGCGGTCGGTGTGCTCCCGGCGGAGTGCGCGGTGGTCGGGGACATCGGCTCGGACGTGGGCGCCGCCGTGGCGTCCGGTGCACGGGGCGTCCTCGTGCCCACCGAGGTGACCAGGCGCGAGGAGCTGGCAACCGCTCCGGTCGTGGCCGCGACTCTCGACGAGGTGGTGATGTTGCTATGACCTCCGCGGAACGCCCTGTCCGGGTGCTCGCGATCCGGCTCGACAGCGACGGGGACGTGCTCCTGACCGGTCCCGCCGTGCGCGCGCTGGCCGCTACCTACGACCAGGTCGACCTCCTGGTCTCCAGCTCCGGGCTGCAGGCCGCCGAGCTGCTGCCCGGCGTCACCGAGACGCTGCTGTTCGACGCACCGTGGTCCGGCGCTGAGCCGCCCCGGGTCTCGGCGAAGGCAGTGCTCGATCTCGTGGCCGGCCTGGTCGCGCGCCGCTACCAGCTCGCGGTGATCTTCACGTCGTTCCACCAGTCGCCGCTCCCGATGGCTCTGCTGGCCCGTCTCGCCGGCGTGCGCCGGATCGTCGCGGTGAGCGAGGACTACCCGGGCTCGCTGCTCGACGTACGGCACCGGCGTCCGCCGGGGCTGCACGAGGTGGAGGCGGCCCTCGACCTCGCGGAGCAGGCCGGAGCCGTGCTGCCGGTGGAGGACGACGGGCTGCTCGCCGTCCGCCGTCCGCTCCCCGCCGTGCCGCAGCGGGCCGAGCGCGCGCTCGGTGCCGGTGGCGCCTGGCGGCAGCGCTCGGTGGTCCTCCACCCTGGCGCGTCGGTACCCGCCCGGGCGCCGCTGCCGCAGGGGGCCCGGGCCGTCGCCGAACGCCTCGCGCACGACGGCTGGGAGGTGCTCGTGACGGGCGCCGCGGCGGAGCGGGACCTCACCGCGTACGTGGCCGGCGACCACGCGACCGACCTGGGTGGGCAGACCAGCCTGGCCGAGCTCGCCGCCGTCCTGGAGTCGGCGGCGTGCGCGGTCGTCGGGAACACCGGCCCGGCGCACCTGGCAGCGGCCGTCGGCACGCCGGTGGTCAGCCTGTTCGCACCAGTGGTCCCCGCCGACCGGTGGGCGCCCTACGGGGTGCCCCGGCTGCTCCTCGGGGACCAGGGTGCCGCGTGCCGCGGCACGCGGGCCCGCGCATGCCCCGTGGCGGGTCACCCGTGCCTCGCGTCGGTCACGCCGGAGCAGGTGGCCGACGCCGTCGCACGCCTCACGTACCTGCCGCCCCGTGCGTCGGCGGCCGCCGGCGGCAACCGCGCGGAGGGGTGGCCAGCATGAGGATCCTCCTCTGGCACGTGCACGGGTCGTGGACCACCGCCTTCGTCCAGGGCGGGCACGAGTACCTGGTGCCGGTCCTGCCCGGCCGGCCCGCCGACGGGCGGGGCCGCGCCCGGACCTGGGACTGGCCTGCCTCGGTACGCGAGCTGGACCCCGCCGGACTGCGCCGGGCCTTCGACGAGGAGGGGGTGGACGTCGTGGTGCTCCAGCGGCCGCACGAGGCCCGCCTCCTGCGGGAGTGGACCGGACGCCGGGCCGGGCGCGACGTGCCCACCGTGTACCTGGAGCACGACGCCCCCGGCGGACCCGCCGCCGCCACGCGGCACCCCCTGGCAGACGCCGACGTCACGGCCGGCGGGCTCGTGCCGATAGTGCACGTGACGAGGTTCAACGCCCTCATGTGGGACACCGGCCGCGCCCGCACCGCCGTGATAGAGCACGGCATACCCGACCCGGGCCACCGGTACACCGGTGCGCGCGAGACCGTCGCGGCCGTGGTGAACGAGCCGGTGCGCCGGTGGCGGGCCGCTGGAACGGACGTGCTGCTGGAGATCGCCCGCCAGGTCCCTGCCGAGGTGTACGGGATGGGCACCTCGCTCCTGGCGGAGCACCTCTCGGCCCACGGCCCGACTGCCGCAGGAGCCGCCGACCGCCTGTACGACCTGCCCCAGGCCGAGCTGCACGACCGGCTCGCAGGGGCCCGCGCCTACCTGCACCCGTACCGGTGGACGAGCCTCGGCCTCGCCCTGCTCGAGGCCATGGCCATCGGCCTGCCCGTGCTCGCCCTGCCCGTCACCGCCGCGTACGCGGCGGTCCCGCGCGAGGCCGGGGTGCTCAGCGCGGACCCGGACGAGCTCGCGGCGGTCGCCCGGCGCTGGCTCGCCGACCCCGAGGAGGCCGCCGCGTACGGCAAGGCCGCCAGGGAGCACGTGCTCGCCCACTATCCGCTCGACCTGTTCCTCGACCGCTGGACCACGCTGCTGACACAGGAGGTGTCGCGATGAAGATCGGCATGATCTCGGAACACGCCAGCCCGCTCGCCGTGCTCGGGGAGGCGGACGCCGGTGGGCAGAACGTCCACGTCGCGGCGCTGGCACAGCGCCTCGCCGCGGACGGGCACACCGTCGACGTCTACACACGGCGCGACGACCCGGCGCTCCCGGACCGGGTTCCCCTCACCGACGGCGTCGACGTCGTGCACGTCTCCGCCGGCCCGCCCGAACGGCTGCCCAAGGACGACCTGCTGCGCTGGATGGACCAGTTCGGCGACGAGCTCGCGGCACGCTTCACCGATCCCGAGGTGCGGCCGGACGTGCTGCACGCGCACTTCTGGATGTCGGGCCTGGCCGCGCTGCGCGCGACCCGCCGAGCGGACGACGTCGGCCGGCCCGCCGTGCCGGTGGTCCAGACCTTCCATGCGCTGGGCTCGGTCAAGCGCCGGTACCAGGGCGCAGCGGACACCAGCCCCGCCGCGCGCATCGGGCTGGAGCGGACCCTGTGCGCTGACGTGGACCTGGTGATCGCCACCTGTCAGGACGAGGTGCGTGAGCTGCGGCGGATGGGCGCGCGGGAGGACCGGGTCCGCGTGGTGCCGTGCGGCGTCGACCTCGGTGTGTTCACGCCGGGCACCGCCCGGACGCACCAGGAGGACGAGGACCGGCCCCTGCGTCTGCTCTCCCTGGGCCGGCTCGTGGAGCGCAAGGGGGTCGCGACCGTCGTCGAGGCGCTCGCCCGGATCGGCGACCAGGTTCCCCCGGTCGAGCTCCTGGTCGCCGGCGGGCCGCCCCTCGGCGAGCTCGACCGCGACCCCGAGGTAGGCCGCCTGCGGGCCCGGGCCGAGCAGCTCGGCGTCGGTGACCGGGTGCGGTTCCTCGGCGCCGTGTCGCACGAGGACGTCCCGAACCTGCTCCGTGACGTCGACATCGTTGCCTGCACACCCTGGTACGAGCCGTTCGGCATCGTGCCGCTGGAGGCCGCCGCGTGCGGGCTGCCCGTGATCGCCTCCGCGGTCGGCGGCATGCTCGACACGGTGGTGCACGAGCGCACGGGCCTTCTCGTCCCGCCGCGTGATCCCGCCGCGGTCGCCGACGCGCTGCTGCGGCTCTCGGACCGCCGGTTCCGGCTCCGGCTCGGAGCCGGTGCCCGGGTCCGGGCCGAGCGCCGGTACGGCTGGGTCTCCGTGGCCCGCGAGACGGCCGAGGCCTACGCAGAGGTCGTCAGCTCCTCGTCCGCCCGCCGGGCCCTGCCTCGGTGGCCGGCGACGGACGCCCCGCTCGTTTCCGCAGGAGGTACCCGATGAGTTCCGAGCCCACCCGACCGACCGCCCGCCGGCCCTCCTCCAGCGGCCGGAGCTGGCTGCGGCAGCACCGCGCCGACCTGACGGTCGGCCTCGACCACCTCAGCACCAGCTTCGACCGCATCGAGGCCTGGGGCCAGGACCTCGCCGACCGGCTGGTCTCCGGCCATCGGCTGCTCGTGGCCGGCAACGGCGGCAGCGCCGCCGAGGCCCAGCACCTGACCGCCGAGCTTGTCGGCCGGTTCGAGGACGAGCGGATACCGCTCGCCGCGATCGCCCTGCACGCCGAGACCTCCAGCCTCAGCGCGATAGTCAACGACTACGGCCAGGACGAGATGTTCGCCAGGCAGGTCGCGGCGCACGGCAGGCCGGGTGACGTCCTGCTGTGCCTGTCGACGTCCGGGGCGAGCGCCAACGTGCTCGTCGCGGCCCGGCGGGCCCGTGAGCTCGGGCTCACCACCTGGGCGCTCACCGGACAGGCGCCCAACCCCCTCGCGGCGCTGTGCGACGACGCGCTCACCGTCCCGTCGGCCTCCACGTCGGCGGTGCAGGAGATCCACCTCGTCGTCGCGCACACCCTGTGCGCGGTGCTCGACGCCCATATCGCCGGCGGCAGCACCGCGGCCCGCCGGCCGGGTTCCGAGGACGCCCGGTCGAGGACGGCCGGAGCACGCGCATGACCGGGAACGGCGCCGTCGTCGGCGACCTCTCGCGCAGGCTGTCCGGTCCCGCGACCAGCTCCTCGTCCGGCTCCTCGTCCGGCGGGGTGGTCGCCCGGCCGCGGATCGCCGTCGTCGGCGACGTCCTGCTCGACCGGGACGTCGACGGCACGGTCACCCGCCTGGCCCCCGACGCGCCGGTGCCCGTCGTCGACGTGACGGAGGTCCGCCAGAGCCCGGGTGGTGCGGGGCTCGCGGCCCTGCTGTGCGCGCAGCGGGCCGACGTCGTGCTCGTCGCACCCCTCGCGGACGACGCGGACGGCCAGGAGCTGCGCCGCCAGCTCACCGAGGTCACGGTCGTCCCGCTCCGGCACGAGGGCCCGACCCGCCGCAAGACGCGCGTCCGCAGCTCGGGGCAGGGTCTGGTCCGTGTCGACGACGGCGGGCCCGGCACCCCGCTCGGCGTGAACGAGGCGACCGCCGAACGGGTGCGGAACGCCCTCGCGGGCTGTGACGCGGTGCTCGTCGCCGACTACGGCGGCGGGGTGACCCTCGAGCCGCTCCTGCGGGACGTGCTGGCCGAGTCGGCCGCACGCGTGCCACTCGTCTGGGACCCGCACCCGCGCGGCGGCGAGCCCGTGCCCGGCACGGCGCTCGTGACGCCGAACGCGGCGGAGGCCGAACGCGCGGCGCGGCAGCTCCCGCTGCCGCCCACCGAGGCGGAGACCGAGCTCCCGGCGGTGGCGGACGTGCTGCGCCGGGCCTGGGACGCGCGGGCGGTCAGCGTCACCGCGGGGGACCGGGGCGCCTTCGTCGCCACCCGGCCGCCCCACGACGACGGTACCGACGACGCGTCGGGCGTCATCCGGCACCTGCCCACCCAGCCCGCGCACGGGCCGGACCCCTGCGGGGCCGGCGACCGCTTCGCCGCGACCGTCACGGACCGGATGGCCCGCGGGGACGAGGCCACGACCGCCGTCCGGGAGGGTGTGGTCGCGGCGAGCGCCTGGGTCGCGTCGGGGGGCGCGGACGGTTTCCGGCGCGCCCGCGAGGCCGCTCCGCGGCCCATGGAGCGGAGCGGCGCCGAGTCCCTGGAGGAGCTCGGCGCGCGGTTGCGCGCCGCGGGCGGTGTGCTGGTCGCGACCAGCGGTTGCTTCGACCTGCTGCACGCCGGCCACGTCACCATGCTCGACACCGCACGTCGGCTGGGCGAGCACCTGGTGGTGCTGGTCAACTCCGACCGTTCGGTGCGCCGGCTCAAGGGGCCCGAGCGACCGGTGGTGCCCCTGGCCGACCGGCTCCGTGTCCTGGAGAGCCTCGCGAGCGTCGACGCCACCGTCGTGCTGGACGACGACGAGCCGTCGGCCGCCGTCGCCGCGCTCCGCCCGGACATCTGGGCGAAGGGCGGCGACTACACGTGGTCCGAGCTCCCCGAGGCCGCCGTCGTCCGCTCCTACGGGGGACGTGTGGTGACCCTGCCCTACCTCCAGGGCCGCTCGACGACCGGGCTCGTCGGCCAGGTCCGGGCGGCCGAACCCCTGCCCGCCTCGATCCCACCGACCATGAGGAGGTCATCATGACCGCAACCACCACCCCTTCCGCCGGCCCGGCTCCGGCCTCTCCGCTCGCGCCCCGGTCCGTCGGCACGGTCTTCGTCACGGGCGGCTCGTCCGGTCTCGGCGCTGCGCTCGTCGACGTCCTGACCGCCGCGGGCGGCACACCGGCCGTGCTCGACGTGGCCGAGCCGGCCGCCGACGTACCGTTCGCCGCCGCCGATCTCGGCGTCCCGGGCGCCGCGCAGGCGGCCGTCGAGTCGCTCGTGGAGCAGGTGGGTCCGCCCGACGCTGTGGTGACCGCCGCCGGGATCGACGCGTGCGGCCCGCTCCTCGAGATCGATCCGGAGGACTGGGAGCGCGTCGTCCGCGTCAACCTGTTCGGCACCGTCTCCGTGGTCCGGGCCACCCTGCCGTACCTGGAGGAACGGCGCGGCACGGTCGTCACCGTCGCCTCGACGCTCGCGCTGCGCGGTGCGGGCGACGCGACGGCGTACTGCGCGTCGAAGTGGGGGATCCGCGGGTTCACCCAGGCCCTCGCGGCCGAGTACGCGGGCCGGGTCGGCGTGACCTGCCTGATTCCCGGCGGCATGCGGACGCCGTTCTTCGACGGCCGCACCGAGCAGTACAAGCCGGGCCCGGACGCGGACCTCAACGATCCGGCCGCCACGGCCGCCGCCGTGGTGACGGCGCTGACCCAGCCGCAGGGCAGCGAGATCAGGGAGATGCTGGTCATGGCGTCAGGAGAGGCCTCGTGGCCGTGACCCGACGGGCGGCCGAGCCGACCGGGGGCCCAGCGTGACCGTCCTCGTGCTGCGGGCGCTCGGACTCGGCGACACGCTGACGGGCGTGGCCGCACTGCGCGGGGTGCGGCGGGCCTGGCCGGGACACCGGATAGTGCTCGCCGCGCCCCGGCCGCTCGGCCAGCTGCTCGCCGACCACGGGATCGTCGACGCCGTCCTGCCCACCCAGGGGCTTGCCCGCCTCCCCTGGCCCTGGGCCGGGCCGGGCGGCGCCCAGGACGCGCCCGGATGCCTCGCGGTCGACCTGCACGGGAGCGGGCCGCAGAGCCACCGCGTGCTGCAGGCGACCCGGCCGGACGCCCTGATCGCGTTCGACAGCCCGGACGCCGACCACCTCGGTCCCCGGTGGGACGACGACGAGCACGAGGTGCTCCGCTGGTGTCGGCTCGTGCGGAGCGTCGGCGGACCGTGCGGGCCGGAGGACCTACGCCTCGGCCCGGCGGATCCGCCGGGCGGCCGGGCCGACGTGGTGGTCCACCCGGGCGCCGCAGCGGAGGCCCGCCGCTGGCCCGCCGATCGCTGGGCGCGGGTCGTCGCCGCACTCGCCGCGCGGGGCCATCACGTGGTCCTCACCGGGTCCGAGTCGGAGCGGGACCTCTGCGCCCAGGTGCGGCTCCAGGCGAACGCGGGCGGTGCCGTGCGCGACACCTCGGGCCGGCTCGGCCTGTCCGCGCTCGCCGGGCTCGTGTCCACCGCCCGGCTCGTCGTCAGCGGGGACACCGGCATCGCCCACCTCGCCACCGCGTACGGTACGCCGTCGGTCACGCTGTTCGGGCCCACGCCGCCGGCGCTGTGGGGGCCGACGCTCGACCTGGACCGCCACGTCGTCATCTGGCACGGCGAGCGGGGAGCTCCGCGGCGCGACCCGAATGCTGGACGGCTCGACCCGGCGCTGGCCCGGGTAGCGGTCGACGAGGTGGTCGCCGCCTGCGAGTCGACGCTCACGCGGCTCCCCGGGACCGCGAACGGAACCACGACACCGTCCGGTCCAGACCGTCCGTCCAGCCGACCTGCGGTTCCCAGCCCAGCTCCGTACGCGCGAGGGTGATGTCGGGACAGCGCATCCCCGGGTCGTCCACGGGCCGTTCGACGTACTCGACGGGCGACCTGGAGCCGGTCGCCCTGATCACGTCCTCGGCGATCTGGCGCACGGTGAGCTCGTGCGGGTTGCCGAGGTTCATCGGGCCGGGGTGCCCGCTGTGCGCGAACGCCAGGAGACCCGCCACCAGGTCGTCGACGTAGCAGAGCGACCGCGTCTGGCTGCCGTCACCGGCGACCGTGAGCGGCTCGCCCGCGAGCGCCTGCCTGATGAAGGTGGGCACCACCCGCCCGTCGTGCCCCCGCATGCGGGGTCCGTAGGTGTTGAAGATCCGGACGATGCCCGTGTCGGTCCCGAGCGCGCGCCGGTAACCCGCGGTGAGGGCCTCGCCGAAGCGCTTGGACTCGTCGTAGACGCTTCTCGGTCCGACGCTGCTCACGTTCCCCCAGTACTCCTCGGTCTGGGGATGAACCTGTGGATCGCCGTACACCTCGGACGTGGAGGCGAGCACGAGGCGCGCGCCGTGCTCGCCCGCAAGGTCGAGTGCGGCGCGGGTGCCGCGCGAGCCGGCGTCGAGCGTCTCGATGGGGTGCTCGAGGTAGTCGACGGGTGACGCCGGCGAGGCGAGGTGCAGGACCAGGTCGACGCCGGAGCGCAGGGCGGCCCGGACCGGACGGGAGCCGAATCCCTCGGCCACGTCGCACTGCTCGAACTGGAACGCGGGATGCCCGCGCAGGCCGCCGAGGTTGTCGGGGGCGCCCGTCAGGAGGTTGTCGAGGCAGACAACCTCCGCCCCGGAGTCGAGGAGCGCCTCGCACAGTCTGCTGCCCACGAATCCGGCACCGCCGGTGACGACCGCCCTCATCGCGGGACCTCACCAGGGCATGGGTTCCAGCCGTCGCCGCGCATGGGGTCGTCCTCTCACCGGAGCTCCGGCAGCCTGGTCTCGACCGCACCGTTCAACGGTGCACCGGAGCCACTTCACTCGCAGCCGAGCGCCGGTGCCGGTCCAGTGGCCCGCGCGACGTGACACCCTGGTCCCGTGAGCTTCACGCACCTTGACGACCGCGGCCAGGCCCGCATGGTCGATGTCACCGCCAAGCAGCCGACGATCCGCTCCGCCACCGCGACGGGCACCGTCCGCTGCGGTCCCGACGTCGTGCGGGCGCTGCGCGACGGCGCCGTCCCCAAGGGGGACGTGCTGGCCGTCGCCCGGATCGCCGGGATAGCTGCCGCGAAGAGGACGCCGGAGCTGCTGCCGCTCGCGCACGTCATCGGCGTGCACGGCGCCGCGGTGGACCTCGAGGTGACCGACGACGGTGTCACGATCACGGCGACCGTCCGCACCGCCGACCGCACGGGGGTGGAGATGGAGGCGCTCACCGCTGTCGCGGTCGCGGGCCTTGCCGTCGTCGACATGGTCAAGGGCCTGGACAAGTCCGTCTCGCTCGCGGACGTGCGCCTGGAGCGCAAGACGGGCGGCAAGTCGGGCGACTGGGTGCGTCCGGCATGATCACCGTCCGCTACTTCGCCGGCGCCCGGGCGGCCGCAGGGGTCGCCACCGAACAGGTCGGCGGCCCAACGTCGGTGGCCGCTCTCCGCGCAGCCCTCACGACGGCGCACCCGGCGCTGACCGCCGTCCTCCCGAAGTGCGCGCTGCTGATTGCGGGGACCCGGGCTCCGTCAGACGACACGGAGATCCCGGACGAGGTGACGGTGGACGTGCTCCCGCCCTTCGCAGGGGGCTGACCGACCCCCCTGGTCGTGGGCGACCGTCGGGCTAGTGGTCGCCGCCGACGAGCTGCGAGCGGACGTGCGGCCAGAGTGTGAGCACCACCTGCAGCCCGTCGCGCACCCCGCCCGACGACCCGGGCAGGTTCACCACCAGCGCACGGTCCCCGTCGGCCGTGCCGGCGATCCCGGCCAGCCCTCTGGAGAGCGCGGCGGTGGGCACGCCCGCCGCGATGCCCTGCCCGCGGACGGCCTCCGCGATCCCCGGGATCTCGTGGTCGAGCACCTCGCGCGTGCCCTCGGGGGTGAGGTCCCGGGGGGCGATCCCCGTGCCGCCCGTCGTGATGACGAGCCGCGCGCCGTCGTCGAGCACGGCGCGCAGCACGTCCCGGACCGACTCGACGCCGTCGGGCACCAGGTGGTGGTGCACGTCCGTGAGCCCGGCCTGCTCGAGGAGCGACACCGCCGTCGGGCCGGACCTGTCCTCGGCCTCGCCGCGTGCACAACGGTCGGAGACGGTGATCACCGCTACCCGGTCGGACGTCATACCGACACGCTATCGGCCTCCGGCTCGTGGGGCTTTGCCGCCTCGGCTGCCTCGGTCGTCCCGGCGGCCTTGTCGCGACGGTACGCGCGCACCGACCAGGCGACGGCGACGGCCCAGGCCACCCAGATCACCACGTACACGGTGTTCATCAGGACGGGGCCTGCGGCGATCCAGTCGCTGTTGAGCAGCGTCCGCGCGTTGGTGAGGATGATGACGCCGCCCACGAGCGAACCGAGGACACGCGGGGGCACGAGGCGCACGAGCCAGGCGGCGATCGGCGCGGCGATCAGCCCACCGATGAGCAGGGCCAGCACCCAGGTGTAGTCGATCCCTTCACCGCTGAGGCCGACGAAGAAGCCGACGCTGGCCGCGATGGCCACGAAGAACTCGCTGGTGTCGATCGAGCCGATCACCTTGCGGGGCTCCATGCGGCCGCTCGCGAGGATCGCGGGGGTACCGACGGGACCCCAGCCGCCACCGCCGGTGGCGTCCATGAAGCCGGCCACGAGGCCGAGCGGCGTGAGGAAGCGACGGCGCAGCGGCTTGTTCGAACGCGTGGGGAGGCCCTGCACGGTGAACCGGAGCAGCACGTAGATGCCGAGCGCGAGCAGGATCAGCGACATCACCGGCTTGGCGATCTCGGTGGAGAGCGACGACAGGAAGGTGGCACCGGCGAACGCACCGATGGCGCCCGGGATACCGATGCGGGCGACGACCTTCCAGTCCACGTTGCCGAAGCGCCAGTGCGAGGCGCCGGAGGCGAGGGTGGTACCGATCTCGGCGAGGTGCACGGTGGCGGACGCCGCGGCGGGGTTGGTGCCGATCGCGAGCAGCAGGGTCGTGGAGGTCACGCCATAGGCCATGCCCAGACTGCCATCCACAAGCTGTGCGCCGAGGCCGACGAGCGCCAGCAGGATCAGGGTTCTCATGGTCATGACCTTCCAGGTCCAGGGAATACGGCGGAGGCCGCACCAGTGCGGCCCGCGCCAGAGTAATCACCTAACCCGGTCGGAAACAACGACCATCTCACAGGTCGGATAAGTGCGCATGCCGAAGCCGGGTGAAAGCTCTGGGATCCGTCAGAATTCGGCCAAGGACCGGGCTCCGGTGAGGGTCAGGAGTTGGCCCAGGCCGACTCGCCCTGCGTGAGGGCGCGGACCTCGTCCGGCAGCGTGCCACCCACCAGGTCGGCGAGCGAGACCGCCTCCAGCACGGCGCGGACGTTGGCGCGCAGCGCCACCCACACGTGGAGCAGCGGTGCGGCCGGACCCTGGAACTCCAGGTCGGACGGCCGGGTGCCGCGGACGAAGACCAGCGGACCGTCGACGGCCCGCACGACGTCGGCGACGGTGATCGAGTCGGCCGAGCGCGCCAGCCGGTACCCACCGCCGGCCCCGCGGTGGCTCGTGACGAGCCCGTCGCGGCGCAGGTCGCTCAGGATGCCCTCCAGGAACCGGTGGGGGATGTCCTGCGCCCGGGCCAGGGCCTCGGCGCGGACGGGTCCGTCGTGGTCGGCCGCCGCCAGCTCGGCGGCTGCCCGGACGGCGTAGTCGGCTCGTGCGGAGATCCTCATGCGCCCATTCTCTCCCGCGCACCCGCATGATGTGCCGATCGATCGCGTTTCCGCAGACCAGGAGAAACCTCTTGAATGGACCCGCAGAATCGGTGATACCGTCGACCACGTGCCGCACATGAGGATTCGAGAGGCCGCCGCGTACCTCGGCGTCAGTGACGACACCGTGCGCCGCTGGATCGACCGTGGGCTGCTCGGCGTCCGCACGGACGGCTCCGGTCGCAAGGTCGTCGACGGGTACGAGGTGGCGATGGTGGCGCGTGAGCACGCCTCGCCACCCGGCCTGCCACCAGGTCTGCGCAGCTCCGCACGCAACCGCTTCGTCGGCCTGGTCACCGCTGTCCAGGCCGACACCGTCATGGCGCAGGTCGAGCTGCAGTGCGGGCCGTTCCGCGTCGTCTCGCTGATGAGCAGCGAGGCCGTGCGCGATCTCGGGCTGGAGCCGGGATCGGTCGCGGTGGCGGTCATCAAGTCGACGAACGTCGTGATCGAGACCGAGAACCGGCCGGGTTCCGTATGAAGCCGCGTATGAAGCCGCGTACGAGCGGGAACGCTCACCGGCGGATGGCGGGCGTGCTGGCCGCGGGGCTCCTGGCTGCGGGAACGCTGTCGGCCTGCGGCGGACCACCCGGTGCCGACGGCGAGGACGCGCCGTCCGACCGGACGCTCACCGTCTACGCGGCAGCGTCGTTGACCAGCACGTTCGAGCAGATCGCCGCGGACTTCGAGGCGGCGCACGACGGCGTCTCCGTCGAGCTGTCCTTCGCCGGCTCCTCCGACCTGGCCGCACAGCTCCAGCAGGGCGCCCCGGCGGACGTGTTCGCGTCGGCGGACACCGCCAACATGGACAAGCTCGCGGCGGACGGCCTGCTGGCGGGGACACCCGCCGACTTCGCGGCGAACACCCTGATGATCGCCGTCCCGCCGGGCAACCCCGCGGGTGTCACGTCGCTCGCGGACCTGGCCGGCGACGACGTGAACCTGGTCGTCTGCGCGCCAGAGGTGCCGTGCGGCGCGGCGACCGAACGGGTCGAGCAGGCGGGCGGCGTCTCGTTCTCCCCCGTCAGCGAGGAGCAGAGCGTCACCGACGTCCTGAACAAGGTCAGCACCGGCGAGGCCGACGCCGGCCTCGTCTACGTCACGGACGTGCGCGCCGCCGGCGACCGGGTCGAGGGCATCGAGTTCCCCGAGTCGGACGAGGTCGTCAACGTGTATCCCGTCTCGGCTCTCGAGGACAGTACGGAGCCAGAGCTCGCCCGGGAGTTCGTCGAGGCCGTGCTGGGCCCGGACGGGCAGAAGGTGCTGTCCGACGCCGGCTTCGCGGCGCCATGATCCCCCGGTGGGTCGGCGGGGTCGCGGCGGTGGGTGCGCTGCTCGTGGTGGTCCCTCTCGTGGCGTTGGCGGCCCGCGTGGACTGGCCGAACTTCTGGGCCCTGATCAGCAGTGAGTCGTCGGTGGCGGCGCTGCTCCTGAGCCTGCGCACCTCGGCCGTGAGCACGCTGCTGTGCCTGGTGGTGGGAGTACCGCTGGCGCTGGTGCTGGCCCGTGCCGGCTTCCCGGGGATCAACCTGCTGCGTTCGCTGGTGCTCGTACCGCTCGTCCTGCCGCCCGTGGTGGGTGGGATCGCGCTCCTGTACACCTTCGGACGCCGCGGGCTGCTCGGCGAGTCGCTCGAGGTGGCGGGTGTCCAGATCGCGTTCTCCACGACGGCGGTCGTGCTGGCGCAGACCTTCGTGGCCCTGCCGTTCCTCGTCATCAGCCTGGAGGGCGCCCTCCGCACGGCGGGCACCCGGTACGACGTCGTCGCCGCGACCCTGGGCGCCCGGCCCACCACCGTCCTGCTCCGGGTGACCCTGCCGCTGGTGTGGCCCGGCCTGTTGTCCGGCACGGTGCTTTCCTTCGCGCGTTGCCTGGGCGAGTTCGGCGCGACCATCACGTTCGCCGGCAGCCTGCAGGGCGTCACGCGGACGCTGCCGCTGGAGATCTACCTGCAGCGGGAGACCGATCCGGACGCGGCCGTGGCACTGTCCCTCGTCCTCGTGGCGGTCGCCGTGCTCGTCATCGGCCTCACCCGCCGTAGCCGGAGCGCCCTGTGAACCTTTCCCTCTCCGCGCATCTCCCGGACCGTGACGTCCAGCTCGACATCGAGGTCGCCGACGGAGAGACCGTCGCCCTGCTCGGTCCCAACGGTGCGGGCAAGTCCACGCTCCTGGCGGTCGCAGCCGGCCTGCTGCGCCCGCACGACGGCCGGGTCACGCTGGGCGACCGCACGCTCACCCACGTCGAGGCGGGCCGCACCCGCACCTGGGTACGCCCGCACGCACGGCAGGTGGCCCTGCTGGCGCAGGACCCCCTGCTGTTCCCGCATCTCTCGGTGCGGCAGAACATCGCGTTCGGACCCCGGGCCCGCGGCGCCTCCCGGCTTTCGGCCGGCGCGGAGGCGGACCGCTGGCTGGACCGGATCGGCCTGGCCGACCTGGGTGGGCGGAGCCCGTCCGCGATCTCCGGCGGGCAGGCCCAGCGTGTCGCGGTGGCCCGGGCCCTTGCCACCGGACCCCGGCTCCTGCTGCTCGACGAGCCAATGGCCGCCCTCGACGTCGACGTCGCTCCCGCGTTGCGACACCTGCTGCGTGAGGTCCTCCGCGAGCAGACCGTCGTCATCGCCACGCACGACGTCCTGGACGCGCTCCTGCTCGCCGACCGGGTGGTCGTGCTCGACGGCGGCCGCGTCGTCGAGCAGGGCCCTACCCGCGAGGTCCTCTCCCGGCCTCGGAGCGCGTTCGCCGCCCGGATCGCCGGCCTGAACATCGTGACTGGCGCCTGGTCCGACGAGGACGGCGGTGTCCGCGCTGCGACCGGCGACCTGGTCCAAGGCCGTCCGCACGACGACGGCGGGGGAACCGAGCGAACGCTGCCCGCGACTGGTACCCCGATGATCGCGGCGTTCCGCCCGACAGCCGTCTCTGTCTTCCCTGCCCGCGCTGCCGGCTCCCCCCGCAACTCCTGGCCGGTCACAGTCACCGCCCTCGAACCGCACGGTGACCTCGTGCGGGTCCGGGCCGGGAGCCTCAGCGCGGACATCACGCCTCAGGCGGCGGCCGACCTCGCGCTCGCGCCGGGCGACTCCGTCTGGCTCACGGTCAAGGCGACCGAGGTCGACCTGTACCCGGCCTGACGATCCGCGCCCGGCCGCGGGGGTGCGGTCAGGCCAGGATCTGGCCGGCCCGCTGTGCGGAGGCCGCGAACGAGCCGGTCAGTGGCAGTTCCGGCAGGATCACGGCCTGGGCGGCGTGATAGACGTCGGGCTTGCCGATCCATGTCCGGCCCGACGGCTGGTTGTCCGTGTCGAGCTCGTGGTACCAGGAGCCGTGCTCGGTGTCGACGAGGTTCTCCCGGATCCAGGCCCACCACTCGGCCTCCAGCTCGGCGTAGCGCGCCTCGCCGGTGACCCGCCCCAGCACCTGCGCGGTCGCGACCGCCTCGGCAGCCACCCAGTGGAAACGCCGCGCCTCTACCGGAGTGCCCGACCAGTCGGTGGTGTACACGAAGCCACCCCCCTCGGGATCCCATCCGTCGGCCACGGCTCGCTCGAACAGCGCGACGGCGGCCTGGGTCCGTCGACCGGACGTGCCCGCCTCGGCATCGATCTGCAGCAGCAACCGGGCCCACTCCAGCCCGTGACCGGGTGTAGCGCCGTACGGCTTGAACGGGTCATGGGGCCGGTCCGCGTTGTACTCGAGGAGCGGGTTCCACGCCGCGTCGAAGTGCTCAGGGATCCGCCAGTCGTTCGGCTCCGCCCAACTCACCACGCGATCGCCGATGGCCGCCGCACGGTCCAGCCACAAACCGTCTCCCGTCGCGGCGTGGGCTGCCAGCAGCGCCTCGACGGCGTGCATGTTCGCGTTCACACCGCGGTAGTCGGAGATCTCGGACCAGTCGCGTGACCGCTCGTCGAGGTGCAGCCCCTGCTCCAGCTCCCAGAACCGCGCGTCCAGCACGGCGAGGGCGTTGGTCAGCAGGTCCGACGCTCCTGCAATGCCCGCGATCTTGCCGGACGAGGCGGCAAGCACCACGAAGGCGTGCGCGTACGCCTGCTTCGTGCCCACGACCTCGTCTCCCTCACCCCGGGCCGCGAGCCATCCGCCGTACTCCGCATCGCCCAGAACGTCCTGGAGACCGCTGATGGCCCGCGCGGCATACTCGTCCGCACCACTGACCCCGAGCAGGTGCCCCAACGCGAAGACGTGCGCCATGCGCGACGTGATCCACGTTTCCGCAGGATGTGAACTGTCAGGCTGCCCGTGGTCGTCGAGCCAGCTGGAGGCCCCGTCCACACGAACCGATGCCTCGGCGAAACGCAGCAGCGAGACGAAGTGGTCCCTGCGCCACGCCGACGCACTCGCGCTCGAGGGCTGGTTGGTGGTCGAGTCCGCGCCGGTGCGGGTTATGTCTGCGTTCACATGGCCACGATAGCCGCGGTCGATGTGTCCCCGGCAAATCTGCCTCGTGCCCCGGCCCGGCCGGAGCTACCGACCGCGACTTCGCCGGCTGACGCGCACGGCCTGGTGTGCTGTTCCTGCCGGGATCGTTCCCGGCCGGGATTGTTCTGGGTATGCGTGTAGGGGGTGGAGCCCGCACCCACCCCCGCATGGGGGTTGTGCTGGGCTCCACCCCCTACCCGGGAATGGTTGTCCGGCGGCGTCCTACTCTCCCACCCCGTCTCCAGGGCAGTACCATCGGCGCTGTGAGGCTAAGCTTCCGGGTTCGGAATGGGACCGGGCGTTTCCCCCACGCTATGACCACCGTAACACTATCGAGAAGGCAAAACCCCAACACCCCTCACCAACAACCCCATGAAAGGGAGCAGTAGGTGAGTGGGGGGTTTGGTGCCCGTGACTCGGGAACCGCATAGTGGACGCGAAACAACTCTCTGAAGACTTTATTAACCTGTGGGGTGTGTGTTGTGAAGTTATCGGCAATTAGTACCGGTCAGCTCCGACAGTCTTTAGTCCTGCCTTCCACATCCGGCCTATCAACCCAGTGGTCTGCTGGGTGCCTCCCACACACAAGGTGTCTGGAAACCTCATCTCGAAGCAGGCTTCCCGCTTAGATGCTTTCAGCGGTTATCCCTTCCGAACGTAGCCAACCAGCCATGCTCCTGGCGGAACAACTGGCACACCAGAGGTTCGTCCGTCCCGGTCCTCTCGTACTAGGGACAGCCCTTCTCAAGTTTCCTGCGCGCGCAGCGGATAGGGACCGAACTGTCTCACGACGTTCTAAACCCAGCTCGCGTACCGCTTTAATGGGCGAACAGCCCAACCCTTGGGACCTACTCCAGCCCCAGGATGCGACGAGCCGACATCGAGGTGCCAAACCATGCCGTCGATATGGACTCTTGGGCAAGATCAGCCTGTTATCCCCGGGGTACCTTTTATCCGTTGAGCGACGGCGCTTCCACAAGCCACCGCCGGATCACTAGTTCCGACTTTCGTCCCTGCTCGACCTGTCGGTCTCACAGTCAAGCTCCCTTGTGCACTTGCACTCGACACCTGATTGCCAACCAGGCTGAGGGAACCTTTGAGCGCCTCCGTTACATTTTAGGAGGCAACCGCCCCAGTTAAACTACCCACCAGGCACTGTCCCTGATCCGGATCACGGACCGAGGTTAGACATCCGAAGCGATCAGAGTGGTATTTCAACAATGACTCCACCCGAGCTGGCGCCCTGGCTTCACAGTCTCCCACCTATCCTACACAAACCGCACCGAACACCAATACCAAGCTATAGTAAAGGTCCCGGGGTCTTTCCGTCCTGCTGCGCGTAACGAGCATCTTTACTCGTAGTGCAATTTCGCCGAGTTCGCGGTTGAGACAGCGGAGAAGTCGTTACGCCATTCGTGCAGGTCGGAACTTACCCGACAAGGAATTTCGCTACCTTAGGATGGTTATAGTTACCACCGCCGTTTACTGGGGCTTAAATTCTGAGCTTCGCCCAAAGGCTGACTCGTCCTCTTAACCTTCCAGCACCGGGCAGGCGTCAGTCCGTATACATCGTCTTGCGACTTCGCACGGACCTGTGTTTTTAGTAAACAGTCGCTTCTCCCTGGTCTCTGCGGCCCTCCCCGCGTCCCCCAGCAAGTGGGTTAACGGTTCAGGCCCCCCTTCTCCCGAAGTTACGGGGGCATTTTGCCGAGTTCCTTAACCACGATTATCTCGATCGCCTTAGTATTCTCTACCTGACCACCTGAGTCGGTTTAGGGTACGGGCGGCTAGTCCCTCGCGTCGAGGCTTTTCTAGGCAGCATAGGATCACCAGATTCCCGCATACACGGTCTCTATCAGCTCTCACCCTTCGTGCCCCACGGATTTGCCTATGGGACGGGCTACGACCTTGGACATGGACAACCATCGCCACGCCTGGCTACCTTCCTGCGTCACCCCTGTTAACACGCTTACCTACTACCGGATCAGGTCCCACGCCGCCCCAGCGGTCCGGTCCGAAGACCAGTGTGCTGGCTTGGGGTGGTTAGTATCACCGGGCTCGGTATGGGCGGTACTTCGCCGGTAGGAGAATATCAACTCCTTGTCCATCGACTACGCCTGTCGGCCTCGCCTTAGGTCCCGACTTACCCAGGGCGGATGAACCTGGCCCTGGAACCCTTGGTCATTCGGCGGACGGGATTCACACCCGTCATTCGCTACTCATGCCTGCATTCTCACTCGTGTAGGCTCCACCGCTGGATCACTCCGCGACTTCACTGCCCACACGACGCTCCCCTACCCACCCACACACCTGAACACACGGAACAAGTCCGCATGCTGGGCTTGCGATCAAACGCAATGTGAGTGCCACGGCTTCGGCGGTGTGCTTGAGCCCCGCTACATTGTCGGCGCGGAATCACTTGACCAGTGAGCTATTACGCACTCTTTCAAGGGTGGCTGCTTCTAAGCCAACCTCCTGGTTGTCTGTGCAACTCCACATCCTTTCCCACTGAGCACACGCTTTGGGGCCTTAGCCGGTGATCTGGGCTGTTTCCCTCTCGACCACGGAGCTTATCCCCCGCAGTCTCACTGCCGCGCTTACGACTTACCGGCATTCGGAGTTTGGCTGACGTCAGTAACCTGGTGAGGCCCATTAGCCATCCAGTAGCTCTACCTCCGGCAAGAAACACGCGACGCTGCACCTAAATGCATTTCGGGGAGAACCAGCTATCACGAAGTTTGATTGGCCTTTCACCCCTAACCACAGGTCATCCCCCAGGTTTTCAACCCTGGTGGGTTCGGTCCTCCACGCCGTCTTACCGGCGCTTCAACCTGCCCATGGCTAGATCACTTCGCTTCGGGTCTAGACCCGGCGACTCAATCGCCCTATTCGGACTCGCTTTCGCTACGGATACCCCACACGGGTTAACCTCGCCACCGAGCACTAACTCGCAGGCTCATTCTTCAAAAGGCACGCCGTCACCCCTACCAAGGAGGCTCCGACGGATTGTAGGCACACGGTTTCAGGTACTATTTCACTCCCCTCCCGGGGTACTTTTCACCTTTCCCTCACGGTACTTGTCCGCTATCGGTCACTAGGTAGTATTTAGGCTTAGCAAGTGGTCTTGCCAGATTCACACGAGATTTCACGGGCCCCGTGCTACTTGGGATCCCCTCCACCAGGCCGCACCATTTCGTCTACGGGACTCCCACCCACTACGGTCCGGTATTCAACCCGGTTCGACTATGACACGACTTTCTTACTGGCTGAAGAACTGTCAGATTCTTCCAGAAGGTCCCACAACCCCGCACACGCAACGCCTGACAGCTTGACACGCATACGGTTTGGCCTCATCCGCTTTCGCTCGCCACTACTCACGGAATATCTCTTCCTGTCGGTACTGAGATGTTTCACTTCCCGACGTTCCCTCCACACGCCCTATATATTCAGGCGCGGGTAACCGAACATGACTTCGGCTGGGTTCCCCCATTCGGAGACCCTCGGATCACAGCTCGTCTGCCAGCTCCCCGAGGATTATCGCAGGCTACAACGTCCTTCTTCGGCTCCTAGTGCCAAGGCATCCACCAATGTGCCCTTAAAAACTTCAGCAACACTACAATCACAGAAACCAAGATGACCACAAAACAACGACCACAAGCCAAAGACCCATGGTCATACATTTGCGATCGCAATCTTGGAAAAATTCAAAGATGCTCGCGTCCACTATGCAGTTCTCAAGCAACGGACGAACCCACCCGGCGAACCTCGTGACACCACAACCGGCAAGCCGGCGGGTATGACACGAACCAGATGACCCGTACTCGAACCAGAAACCCTCGACCACCCACCCACTCACATCATGAGTGGATGGGCCGGCCGGTTGTCTCAGGACCCAACAGTGTGCTTGGCAAGCCCCCACCACCCGGACCACCACGTTCCAACCCACGGTGCGCCTCCCGAAGGAGACACCAGCAGGCGTACTAGCAGCAGCCACCAGACGAGGTGACTCTTCGTCAATGTTCCACCCATGAGCAACCACCCCAGACGCGTACGGCCTGGGCCTGGCCTCTGCCACCAGCACCCACCTCGCTCCGCAGAGCTGGTCGGCGTCCCCGGTATCCGGGGCCTGGTGGAGATGAGCTCCTTAGAAAGGAGGTGATCCAGCCGCACCTTCCGGTACGGCTACCTTGTTACGACTTAGTCCCAATCGCCAGTCCCACCTTCGACCACTCCCTCCCTTACGGGTTGGGCCGTGAGCTTCGGGTGTTACCAACTTTCGTGACTTGACGGGCGGTGTGTACAAGGCCCGGGAACGTATTCACCGCAGCGTTGCTGATCTGCGATTACTAGCGACTCCGACTTCACGGGGTCGAGTTGCAGACCCCGATCCGAACTGAGACCGGCTTTTTGGGATTCGCTCCACCTCACGGTATCGCAGCCCTCTGTACCGGCCATTGTAGCATGCGTGAAGCCCAAGACATAAGGGGCATGATGATTTGACGTCATCCCCACCTTCCTCCGAGTTGACCCCGGCAGTCTCCCATGAGTCCCCGGCATAACCCGCTGGCAACATAGGATAAGGGTTGCGCTCGTTGCGGGACTTAACCCAACATCTCACGACACGAGCTGACGACAACCATGCACCACCTGTGTACGAGTGTCCAAAGAGTTCGTCATCTCTGACGCGTTCTCGTACATGTCAAGCCTTGGTAAGGTTCTTCGCGTTGCATCGAATTAATCCGCATGCTCCGCCGCTTGTGCGGGCCCCCGTCAATTCCTTTGAGTTTTAGCCTTGCGGCCGTACTCCCCAGGCGGGGCACTTAATGCGTTAGCTGCGGCACAGAACCAGTGGAACTGGCCCCACACCTAGTGCCCAACGTTTACGGCATGGACTACCAGGGTATCTAATCCTGTTCGCTCCCCATGCTTTCGCTCCTCAGCGTCAGTAACTGCCCAGAGACCTGCCTTCGCCATCGGTGTTCCTCCTGATATCTGCGCATTCCACCGCTACACCAGGAATTCCAGTCTCCCCTACAGCACTCTAGTCTGCCCGTACCCGATGCAAGCCCACAGTTGAGCCATGGGATTTCACACCAGACGCGACAGACCGCCTACGAGCTCTTTACGCCCAATAATTCCGGACAACGCTTGCGCCCTACGTATTACCGCGGCTGCTGGCACGTAGTTAGCCGGCGCTTCTTCTGCAGGTACCGTCACTTGCGCTTCTTCCCTGCTGAAAGAGGTTTACAACCCGAAGGCCGTCATCCCTCACGTGGCGTCGCTGCATCAGGCTTTCGCCCATTGTGCAATATTCCCCACTGCTGCCTCCCGTAGGAGTCTGGGCCGTGTCTCAGTCCCAGTGTGGCCGGTCGCCCTCTCAGGCCGGCTACCCGTCGACGCCTTGGTAGGCCATTACCCCACCAACAAGCTGATAGGCCGCGAGCCCATCCCCTACCGAAAAACTTTCCAACACCCACCATGCGGCAGGCGCTCATATCCGGTATTAGACCTCGTTTCCAAGGCTTATCCCGAAGTAGGGGGCAGGTTGCTCACGTGTTACTCACCCGTTCGCCACTGATCCACCCAGCAAGCTGGGCTTCACCGTTCGACTTGCATGTGTTAAGCACGCCACCAGCGTTCGTCCTGAGCCAGGATCAAACTCTCCGTAAAAGAGAAACATCCACACCCACCGAGGCAGGCGTGAACAATGATACCGGCCAGACCAATCTGATGATTAAGATCTGTCCAAAACAACCCCCACGACAATGCAACCCCACCAACCGGACGGTCAGCAAGGCCACACCCGCACAGGGGTTAAAACATTGGCATTGACTATCAAGCACACTGTTGAGTTCTCAAACAACCGACGCACACCGTCAGAGTCATCATCCGCTGGATGCTGACCCCATCCGGGGCAACCTCTTCAACTTACCAGACCCGAACCCGCCTCGCAAACTTGCCGGTCCTGTTGGACCTGCGTGCTCTACGAGAGAGGATCCACATCTGATATCCCGCAGGACAATCAGAACTGCCCTGCATCAGAGATGGGATCCAGCCCCGGCGCGGCCACCCGGGCCGTTTCAGGCCCTGTGTCCGTCGGCCCGTCGGGCTGACATCCAGAACATTACGTCAGGTGCAGGGGTGCGTCAAAGTCGAGGCCCGTGACGGCGGACACAGAAGCCCTGTTCACCGCATGTTTTTCCAAGAGCGCCTCAGGTCCGAGCGGTCGGCAGCCATGTGAGACGGCCTCGGTCGCCGCCTGGAGCGGCGGATTCGCCCTGACCAGACCAAGAACTCACCTCGTCGGCCATGTGTACGTAATCTTTGATTCAGATTTCGCCATCGAGGCGACGCGAGCCGCCCCACCTGCCGGGACTAACCCTGGCTGGAAGCCAGTCCCAGTCCCAGCATCTCCTCGAGCTGCCCGTGCGAGACCCCGAAGGCTTCGACGAGGCGCGCCTCGCCGTCGAGCGCCGGCCCGACGTCGATCACCGCGACGTCGCTGTAGATCCGCGACACGCAGCCCACCCCTGTGAGGGGGAGCGTGCACTCGCGTACGAGCTTGGGCCGGCCGTCCTTGGTCAGCAGCTTCATCATGACGACGCTCCGCTTGGCGCCGACAGCGAGATCCATCGCCCCGCCCACCGCAGGAACGGCCCCGGGACTGCCTGTGGACCAGTTCGCCAGGTCGCCCGACGTCGACACCTGGAAGGCGCCGAGCACACAGACGTCGATGTGTCCGCCGCGCATCATGGCGAACGAGTCCGCCTGGTGGAAGTACGCGGCACCGGCCAGCTCGGTGACCGGGACCTTGCCCGCATTGATCAGCTCCGGGTCCACGAGGTCAGCTCGCGGCGACGGCCCCATGCCGAGCAGGCCGTTCTCCGTGTGCAGGGTGATGCCGGAGTCGGCCGGCAGGTGGTCGGCCACGAGCGTCGGCAGGCCGATCCCCAGATTCACGTACGAACCGGGCCGGATGTCCGCGGCCACAAGGGCCGCGAGCTGCGCCGTGGACAGGGGAGCCGTACCGCGCGAGCCTGCCGCGACCGTCTCCGCGCTCACGATGCGGCTCCTCGTTCTGTGGGCTGCGCGCCCGCGAGGGTGGTCCCGCCGTCGATCTCCACCACGGCGTCGACGTAGATGCCCGGGGTCACCACCGTCTCGGGGTCGATCGATCCGATCGGAACCACGTGGGTCACCTGAGCCACCGTCCGTCGCGCGGCCGTGGCCATGACCGGCCCGAAGTTCCTGGCCGTCTTGCGGTAGACGAGGTTGCCGGCGCCGTCTGCCCGGAAGGCCTTGACCAGGGCGAGGTCAGCGTGGATCGGTGACTCGAAGACCATCGGGACGCCGTCGACCACGCGTGTCTCCTTGCCCTCGGCCAGCGGGGTCCCGAAGCCGGTCGGGGTGAAGAAGCCACCCAGGCCTGCGCCGGCTGCGCGGATCCGCTCGGCGAGGTTGCCCTGCGGGACCAGCTCGAGCTCGATCCGGCCCGCGCGATAGGCCTCGTCGAAGTGCCAGGAGTCCACCTGCCGGGGAAACGAGCACACGATCCGGCGGACGCGGCCCAGGTGGATGAGGCGAGCCAGGGCGTCCTCCCCGTTGCCCGCGTTGTTGGAGACGACGACGAGATCGCCGGCGCCCTGCGCGAGGAGCGCCTCGATGAGCTCGACCGGCTGACCGGCAGGTCCGAACCCGCCGATCATCACCGTCGAACCGTCGGCGACATCGCCCACCGCGTCCGGGGCGGTCCGCGCGAGCTGCACGCTCATGCGGTGGCTCGCACGTTCTCCAGCACCACTGCCATGCCCTGTCCGACGCCGATACAGATGGCCGCGACGCCCCACCGCTGGTCCTCCGCGACGAGCCGACGCGCGAGCGTCCCCAGGATCCTGGTGCCCGACGCACCGAGCGGATGGCCGAGCGCCGTCGCGCCGCCCCATGCGTTGACGATGTCCAGGTCCACGCCCCAGGCGTCGACGCAGGCGAGCGACTGAGCGGCGAACGCCTCGTTGAGCTCGACGGCGCCGACGTCGGCCCAGGCGATACCGCTCTTCGACAGCGCGCGGTCGACGGCTTCCACGGGGGCGTACCCGAAGTACTGCGGCTCGTTGGCGACCGACGCCCGGCCCGCGATACGGGCGAGCGGTTCCAGACCGGTGTGGTCGGCCGCGGTCTCCGAGCCGATCAGTGCGGAGCTGGCGCCGTCCGTCAGCGGTGAGGCGTTCCCCGCGGTGATGGTGCCGCCCTCCGCGCGGAACGACGGCTTCAGTGCGGCGAGCTGTTCCACGGTGCTCCCCGGGCGAACGGGTTCGTCCCGCAGCAGATCGGTGTCGGGGTACGCGGTGACCAGGTTGCCGTACCGGCCGGCCTCCCAGGCCTCGTGCGCCAGCCGGTGGCTGCGCAGGGCGAACTCGTCCTGGCGCTCTCGCGTGATGCCGTACTTCTCCCGCAGGCGTTCTGTGGCCTCACCGAGGGACACGGTCCAGTCAGGCCGCATCCGTGCGTTGACCAGCCGCCAGCCCAGCGTGGTCGAGACGAGCTCACCGTCGCCCGCCGGATAGGCACGCTCGGGCTTGCGCATCACCCACGGTGCGCGGCTCATCGACTCGACGCCACCAGCGACGACCACGTCGGCGTCGCCCGACTCCACGGCACGAGCCGCCTGGACGACTGCCTCGAGCGACGAGCCGCACAGCCGGTTCACGGTGGCCCCGGGAACCGTCAGGGGCAGCCCGGCGAGCAGGACCGCCATGCGCGCCACGTTCCGGTTCTCCTCGCCGGCGCCGTTCGCGTTGCCCAGGATGACGTCGTCGATCCGGGCCGGATCCAGGCCGGGTGCCCTGCGAGTCTGCTCCCCCACGACGAAGGCCGCGAGATCGTCCGGGCGGATCGCCGACAGCGCCCCGCCGTAACGGCCGAAGGGTGTGCGCACCGCGTCATAGACGTATGCGTGTCTCATCGATCCAGACCCCTGTCTGTTCGCTGTGCGCACACAAGTTCCATATGCGCACACTCACGCTAGCAGTCGGGCTCAGGTCCGGGTACGGGCCAGATCCGCCTCGATCGCGCGGGCGGCACGCAGCAGCGCCGGGAGTATCTCGGTGGCCATCTGCTCGACCGGTCCACGACGCACAGGTGCGGAGACGTTGACGGCTGCGACCACTCGGCCCGTCCCGTCCCGCAGGGGTGCGGCGACGGAGCGCAGACCCTCCTCGAGCTCCTGGTCGACGAGCGCCCAGCCCTGCTCCCGGACCGTGGCGAGCTCAGCGCGCAGCACACCCTTGTCCGTGATCGTGCGCGGGGTGAGCGGCGCGAGGGTGACGGCGGCCAGGAGGGCCTCGCGTTCGCCGTCCGGCACGTGTGCCAGGACGGCGCGTCCCATCGAGGTCGCGACCGCCGGGAACCTGGTGCCGATCTGGATCGCCGCGGACATGATGCGGTGGGTCGCCACGCGGGCCACGTACACGATGTCGGCGCCGTCGAGCACCGCCACCGACGACGACTCCCCGACATCCTCCGCCAGCTGCTCCAGGTGGGGCTGCGCGACCTCCGGCAGCGACAGGCTGGACAGGTACGCGTACCCGAGCTCGAGCACCTGGGGACGCAGCGCGAACACCCGCCCGTCGGTCACCACGTACCCGAGCTCGACCAGGGTGTGGAGGAAGCGCCGCGCGGACGCCCGGCTCAGCTCGGCCTCGCGGGCGACCTCGCTCAGGGTCATCCGGGCACGGTCCGTGCCGAACGCGCGGATCACGGCAAGGCCGCGCTCCAGCGACCGCACGAACTCGCCCGACCTGGTGCCGGCGTCGTGCACGATCTCCCCCATCCGAGGCCCTCCCTGCCAGCACGCGTCCGCTTCGCATCCTCGGCCGGCCGCGGGCCGCTCCAGCTCGCACACGGACCGGGGGGGTGCGTCACCTGGGCAGCACCCCCGCCCGGAGAGTCGCCAAGGCCGACGCCGGAACGCATCGTTGAGCTCCGACGTCCGCCCTGGTGTCTCTCCGAACGGGTGTGCCGCACGTGAACGTAGCGACAGCCGCAGGCCAGGTCAACAGTCGAGTGGCCTGGGTCACAACCGTGACCCGATCGGGATCGGCTCAGTCGCGGACGGCTAACCGACAGGCGGGCGGGGCCGCGCCGACGTCAGCACTGCGATCACGTCCTCCGGCGAGCCGCCGGAGCTAGCCAGCTCGACGATCTGCCGGGCGACGTCCCGCACAGCGACGTTCGTGTCGTTGGAGATGCTGCGCAGTCGCCCGAACGCCTCTTCGGCGTCGACGTTGAGGACGAAGGCAATGACACCCTTGGCCTGCTCGATGGACGCACGAGTCGCCGCTGACGCACGGATCGACTCGTTCGCCACCTCGTTCGCATGGGCCTTGATCGCGGCGGTCACATCGACGAAGTAGCCGACGAGTGCACCTACCTGGCGCGTGTCAGGGTCGCGGCTGCCCTGACCGACGACAGTCAGCGTCCGCTCGCTTCCCCGTGCGTCCATGATGCGGTGGACGCTGCTGAACGGCTTGCCCGTCACCGCGGCATTCGCCAGGACGCGTGACACGCGTGCACGATCGTAGGGATGCTTGTGAGCGAGGATGAGAGCCGTGGTCACGACCACCTCGCCGGGCTCGAAGCCGTGGATCCGGAACGTCTCGTCCGACCACCACCAGGCTTGCGTGGTCAGGTTGTAGCGGTAACGCCCTACTAAGTGGTTCATTCCGAGTGTGAGGGCACGCTCGATCTCCAAGGGTTCAACGGTCATTGTGCAGTCCTTTTGCGCGTGGTGCGCTGATGAGCCGCGGCCTGACCCGTCCCCGAGCCTAGCGGTTAATTCACCTCTCCGGAACCCGAGGAGAAAATCGTTGCCCTGCGAACGACACCGCCCCGTCCGGTGTTTCCGCTGGTGGGGCCCTCGTTCCTCGGCGCGCCGGAGGTGCGCCGACGCACGGCAGACGTTCACAGGCGCGGGGGCGCTGCTCCACATGGAACGGATCTCCCAGGCGTGGCCGCCTCAGGTCCAGGCGTTGTCGATCCCCCAACGACGAAGCCC
>NZ_JBHXBG010000048.1:0-32661 GCF_042726755.1 Promicromonospora sp. NPDC060271
CAGGCGTGACACCACCGTGGCGGCCGCGTCGGCGACGTGCTCGCCGTTGTCCAGCACCAGCAGCACCTGCTTGGCCCGCACCGCCCGAACGCGATGTCAGAGCAGGGACTTGAGGGCCTGGATCACGCCGTTCTGGGAGATGTCGCCCACCGTCTCGTGGGCGATCGCCTTCACCGCCTCGGGCGCGTGTCCCATGGCCACGGCGCGAGCGGCCCAGGTCAGCATCTCGATGTCGTTGATGCCGTCCCCCACGGCGAACGTGTTGTGCTGCGGGACGCCGAGCGTGGCGCGGATGGTCTCCAGCGACGTCGCCTTGCTCAGGTGCCGAGGTGTCACGTCGATCCAGTCCGGACCGGCCTGCGTGGCGGTGACGCCGTGCCGGCGCAGCGGGTCGAGCAGGTCCAGCACGTCCGGGCCGCGCAGGATCGCGCGTGACGCGGGCAGCCCGCCGAGCTCGCTTACGGGGACGACGCGCTGGGCGCCGTTGACCTCGTGCGGCTCGAAGGTGCGGTTGACGCGGTAGCCGACGCCGATCTCCTCGACGCCGATCTGCACGTCCGGGAACCGGCTCAGCGCCATCTGGGCCACCGGTCCGACGTCGAACGTGAGGACGTCCTCGAGCATGTAGCCGCCCGCGCAGGTGTCGCACAGGCGTGCCGTGACGGCTCCGTTGGAGGCGACCACCCACCCGTCGGTGATCCCGAGCTGCTTGGCGACGGGCAGGATTCCCGTCAACGACCGGCCCGACGCCAGGACCACGTGATGCTTCCGGCCGCGCACGAGCTGCACGGCCAGAACCGTCGGTTCGGGCACTCGCTGCCCGGTGACCAACAGGGTCCCGTCGATGTCGAGAGCGACCAGGTGAGGCGCGTCGTTGCGCACTCGCATGGACACCGGCTGGTCGTCCAGGATCATCACGTACCCCCATGGCACCGTGAGCGCCGTCACTCTTTCGACGGATCGCGCCCAAATGTACAGGCTTTCAGCCAGTGATCCATACCTTTGCACGGATACCTTTCACCCGTGGCACAAGCAGTTGGCTATTTTTACCATCAAAGTAGGGATCTGAGCACTTTCACAACACCGTCGTCCTCGATCGATGCCGTCACCTCGTTCGCCGCCGCCCGGACCGCTTCCGCCGCATGGCCCATGGCCACGCCGCGAGCGGCCCAGCGCAGCATGTCGATGTCGTTGCTCCCGTCGCCGACGGCGACCGTGTTCTCGGCCGCCACGCCGAGCTCCTTGCGCACCTCCTCCAGGGCGGACGCCTTGGTCACGCCTTGGGGTGCGATATCCATCCACGCGGACCAGCCGACGGCGTAGGTCACGTCGTCGAACCCGAGGCGCGCGGCGATCTCGTGGAACTCCGCGCTGGTCTCCCCGGGGCTGCGCACGACCACCCGGGTGACGTGTCCGGCCCAGAGCTCCTCGAAGTCGACGACCCGGTGCTCACCGTTGAGCTCCCCGTCGGGGAAGAGCTCGGTCATCCGGAAGCCCACGCCGACGTCCTCGACCGCGTAGCGCGCGTGCGGGAGCTCCTCCTTGAGCATGCGCAGCACCGGCTGCGGGTCGAACGTCTCGACCCGTTCCAGGGTGTAGCCCATGTCGGCGGACGGATCGAGACGCGCGGTCACGGCACCGTTCGACGCGACGATCCAGGCCTCGTCGATCTTCAGCTCCGCCGCGATGGGCGTCATGGCGATGAGCGAACGTCCCGAGGCGAGCACCACGTGGTGCCCTGCCGCGCGCACGGCGGCGACGGCGTCCCGCGCAGCGTCGGACAGCACCTCGTCGTAGGTGACGAGCGTGCCGTCGATGTCGAGGGCTACGAGCTTGCGGTCGCTGTCGGGAGGCACGATCGCAGCCTACCGACCCGCAGGTGAACGCGGATCGACCAGACAGGCGTGATCGGCGGAATGTCAGGTGATCGCGACAGCCCCGGACGTGTCAGACGCCCAGGCCACCGGGGTGACCTGGGCGTCTGACACGTGCGGGCGTTACTTGACCGGCTCCAGGACCTCCAGGCCGCCCAGGTACGGGCGCAGACCCTCCGGCACGTAGACGGAGCCGTCCGGCTGCTGGTGGTTCTCCAGGATGGCGACGATCCACCGCGTGGTACCGAGCGTGCCGTTCAGCGTGGCCACGTTCCGGGTCGAGCCGTCCTCGGTGCGCTCGCGCACGCCCAGGCGGCGCGCCTGGAACGTGGTGCAGTTCGACGTCGAGGTGAGCTCCAGCCAGCGCTCCTGCGTGGGCAGCCACGCCTCGCAGTCGAACTTCCGGGCCGCGGACGAGCCGAGGTCGCCCGCCGCCGTGTCGATCACGCGGTAGGGCAGCTCGACCTTGGCCATCATGGCCTCCTCCCAGCCCAGCAGGCGCTGGTGCTCGGCCTCGGCGTCCTCGGGGGCGCAGTAGCTGAACATCTCGACCTTGTGGAACTGGTGCACGCGGATGATCCCGCGCGTGTCGCGGCCCGCCGAACCCGCCTCACGCCGGTAGCAGGCGCTCCAGCCGGCGTACCGCAGCGGACCGTCGGACAGGTCGACGATCTCGTCGCTGTGGTAGCCGGCCAGCGCCACCTCGGACGTGCCGACCAGGTACAGGTCGTCCTTCTCCAGGCGGTAGATCTCGTCGGCGTGCGCGCCGAGGAAGCCGGTGCCCTGCATGGTCTCTGGCTTGACGAGGGTCGGCGTGATCATGGGCGTGAAGCCCTCCTGCACCGCCTGGTCCATCGCCATGTTCAGCAGCGCCAGCTCCAGGCGCGCGCCGATTCCGGTGAGGAAGTAGAACCGCGCACCGGAGACCTTGGCACCGCGCTTGGTGTCGATGGCGCGCAGGCCCTCACCCAGCTCGAGGTGGTCCTTGGGCTCGAAACCCTCGGCGGCGAAGTCGCGACGCCGACCCACCTGCTTGAGCTCGACGAAGTCCTCCTCGCCGCCGGCCGGCGCACCCTCGATCACGTTGGCGATCGAGTACAGCACACGGTCGAGCTCCTGCTCGGCCTCCGTCGCCGTCGCCTGGTGCTCCTTGACGTCCTGGGCGAGCTGCTTGGTGCGCGCCAGCAGGGCCTGCTTCTCGTCGCCCTGTGCCTGGGCGACCTTCTTGCCGAGGGACTTCTGCTCGGCGCGGAGGTTCTCGAACTCCGACAGGGAGGAGCGACGGCGCGCGTCGGCGTCGAGCGCCACGTCCACGAGGTCGGGGTCGTCGCCGCGGGCCACCTGGCTCGCGCGGACTACGTCGGGGTTGTCGCGCAGAAGTCGGAGATCGATCACAGGCAGAGCCTATCGGCGCTGCCCTGCCGGCGTGGTCCGCAGCGCGACGAGCGTGAGCAGCGGCACGGCCGGGATGAGCGCGATCATCGCGATCCGCAGGCCGAAGTCGTTGACGAGGGAGCCCAGCACTGCCATCACCCACATCGCAACGAGCGCGGGCCGCAGGAACTCCCAGCGCTCCTGTGCACGCCGGAACCAGGCGGGAGTCAGCCGCTCGCGCCAGGCCGCCGGTCCGTACAGGGCGAGCCCGACCAGCACGAGCACGAGCACCGTCACCCAGACCGCCGGCCCGCCGGTGATCGAGCCCAGCGCGTACAGGGCCTTGCGCAGCACCGTCGAGACCGCCTCGCCGTCCAGCACCTGGCCGACGAACCTGCCGAGGTGCGAACGGGACTCGGGCGGCCGCAGCCAGTCCAGCAGACCGACGAGCGCCACCACGCCGACTCCCGCGGCGCCCACCCAGACGAACCGCCACAGCGTGAGGCGTAGCCCGGAGGCCGCGGTGCCGATCACCACGAACGCCGGGACCAGCACCAGCCCGCCGCCGAGGTCTGCGCCGAGCGTCGGCCACACGTCGACCGCCATCGCGATCACGCCGACGACCGTCACGGCAAGGGTGGCCAGCACCCGCCGCCCGCGGGTGACGAAGAGCTGGGCCAGCGCCGCCGCCAGCACGATCGCCGCCACCGCGTACACGGAGAAGGTGGGGTTGCCGAAGCCGTAGAACCGCGCGCCGAACGTCGGGGCCGAGCCGAGCGGGGCCGCGCGGTTCAGCGGCGTGCCGAACAGCGCGTCAACGGTCAGCGCGACGAACGTGATGCCGGCGACCACCCCTGGGGCCGCCCACAGCGGGCGGCGCGGGGCGAGCAGGCTGAGCCCGGCCACCGCCGCCGTCACGAGCGCGGTGGCGCCGACTATCGCGAGCACGGGCAGGTCGAACCGCCACCAGCCCGTCAGCGAGGCGAGGAACCCGCCCGCCGGAAGCGCGGCCAGCGCGGTCGCGACGACCTCGGCCGCACGCTGCCACCTGCCGGGGCCGGACCCGCGTACGAGCACCTTCGCCGGGCTCAGGGCGGAGCGGCGGCGCATCGTCCACCAGCACACCGCGGCAAGCGCGAGACCCAGCCAGAAGGGCACGTCCACGAGCCAGATGTACGCCTCTCGGCGCACGTGGTCGCGGGCCGTCATGTCCGCGAGCTCGTCGGCGGTGAGCCAGGCCGAGGCGGGTCGTACGCCGCCACGCACCAGCGGCGTCGGGTCGACGTCGGCCGGGAGGTCGACGCCGACGGCCCCGAGCACCGCCGCCGGGACGTCCATCAGGCGCGCGACGCCCTCCGTACGCGTGGCCGTGCTGGCCAGATAGCGCGGGAGACCCTCGTTCGCCGCTGACGGGCGCACCATCGCCAGGCCCAGCTCCAGGGAGTGCCCCGGCACCGTCGCGACGTCGATCACGAGCACCGTCGTGTCCGCCGGGACCGCGTCCAGGACGCGCCACACCGCGAGGTCGACGTCGGAGACGAGGTCGGCACGGAGCGCCGCCACCTGCTCGCGGCCGTCCGGCTGCTGCTCCAGCTCCGCGCGCTCAGTGGTGTCGAGCAGCGCGGACCCGGCGTCCACGAAGGTGACCGGGCAGTCCCACGCGCCGGACCCCTCCGCCATCGCCGTCTCGAAGTCGAGGTACCTGCCGACGGTGCCGTCCCGTTCGGCGAGCGCCACCGCCGCGCCCGGGCCGACCGCCGTCGTGCACTCGCCCGCCAGGGCCTCGCCGAGCGTCCCGGGGCGTGCCGCGTAGCCCGACCCGCGCTGCAGCTCCAGGAACCGTTCCCACTGGTCGACGACGGCGGGGCTGTCGCCCCGCGCCGGGGTCACCGTGACGTCGTCGCAGATCCAGTGGTTGTCCGCCCCGCGATCGTCGGCCACCTCGGCGAGCCGGCCCGCCGAGAGGCTGAGCCAGCCGCTGTCCGGGCACCGCGCCGCGCGCCCGTTGGGCAGGGTGAGACCAGCGGCGTCCGCGCCGTCGGTCAGGAGGCCGTACAGAGTGGGCGCGGGCGCCTGGCCGGTGTCGAGGGACGGCTGGACGTCGGTCCAGCGCAGGCCCTGGGTGCCGATCACGACGACGCTGCCGCCAGGCGGCACCACGGGTGACGCGGTGCTCAGCGAGCCGAACTCCTCACCCGCGGCGTCGGCGCCGGGCACCGGGAGCACCGCCGCGGCGAACAGAAGGCTGAGCAGCAGCGCGCCGGACAGGCCGAGGACCGCTGACGGGACGCGGCGCACCGGCTCGGTGTGCCTGCCGGACGGCAGCCAGCCGCGCGCGTCGAGGAAGCGGGTGAACAGATCCGACCGGACCGCGAGCAGCGCGACGACCGCGAACGGTACCAACAGGAGCAGCCCGCGCAGGCGGTCGCCGAGGAACGGGGCGGCATCCACACCGGCGGTCACGAGCGCGACAACGGTCACGATGCCCACCGCACGCCACGCCGGCCGGGACGGCCGCCCGCCCGCGCGGCCACGAACGCCGTCGCCCAGCACCGCTTCGGCACGCGGCCGGGTGCGACCGCGCAGGGCGTAGGCCGCGAGGCCGGCGGCGAGCACCAGGCCGGCCGCCGCGTAGACCACGAACGCCACGTCGGAGAACCCGTAGAACCGGTCGGCGGTGGCGAGCGACGAGCCGAGCAGCGAACCCTGCAGCAGCGTGAAGCCGGTGCTGCCGTCGACGGTGAGCACCAGCCAGGTGATCCCCGCCGCGGCGACCGCGTTGCGCCACGGGGCGGGCGGGAGCAGACGGGACACCGCGCGGACCGTGAGCGCCACGAGGACCGTCGCGACGGTCAGCGAGAGGGCCAGGCCGAACTCGGGCGCCGGCCACACCCACCAGCGGGTGAGGGTCGCGAGGGCGGCGGCGGCCGGGGCGGACACGGCGAGCAGCACGGCCCCGAGCGCGAGGCGCCGCCGGTAGGGACCGGGGTCGCGGCGGGGCCGCCCCGTCCGGCGGGGCAGCACCAGGACCAGCACGGCGATCAGCAGGAACAGGACTATCGCGCCGGCGAACGCAGGCACCTGCGCTGGGATCGTGTCGGCGAGGACGTTGATGTACTGCCGGTTCTCGACGGTGCGGGCGACGGTTGTGCGGCGCGGCTCGCCCACCACCACCGGCATGCCGTCGATCTCCGGCTCCTCGACGGCCGGGCCGGGAGCGGGTTCCGCGTCGGGGTCCGGTAGCGCGTCACCGGCCTCGGCAGCGGTCGCCGTCAGGTCGGTGAGCTGGACGAACCCGGTGCTGCGCGAGGCGTCCGACGTCAGCCACCGCACGCGGGGCACGTCGACCACCCAGTCGACGACGACCTGCAGCCCCTGCTGCGTGAGCGGGGTGTCCGCGATCCCCGCCACGAGCACGCGCGTACCGGTCGGCAGGCCGGTCCGCAGCGTGCTGAGCGTGTTGTCCAGCGCGTCGAGCGCCGCTGCCCGCTCGGGACCCTCGGGAAGGCTGCCCGCGTCGATGACGGTCACCGGGCACTCGGCGAGGATGTCGCTCCACGCGGGGTTCCCGGTGCCGGCGGAGCCCGGTCCTGCCGCGTCCGAGGCAGGATCCGAGGTCGCGGCGAACAGCGCGGACACCGAGGGGACGTACCGGCTCACCCTCCCGTCCTCGCGGGCGAGCATCACGGCGGCGCCCGGTCCGACCGCCGTCGAGCAGGCGTCAGCGGAGGCGAGCAGCTCGCCGAGAAGGCCGGGTGCCGGAGTCTCGGCGGTCTCGACCGGCTCCTCCTGGTCGGTGCCCTCCTCCTGCTCGGGAAGCTGGTCCCAGTCGTCGACCGTCGCGGCGGTCGGCTCCGCGCCGCCTCCGCCGATGGCCTGCGGTACGGGTGTGCACGACGTCGCCCCGCGCGCCTCCGGCGTCCGGCCGTCCTCCTGTTCGCGGGTGGGCTCCTCGGCCCGTTCCGCGCTGCCCGCCGAGACCGTGCGGCTGCCCGCGGAGAGGGTGAGCCACGCGTCGAGGGGACACGTCGCCGGGTCGGCGGTGCGGACGTTGATCGAGGCGACCGAGCCGCCGCCGATCATGTGCCACAGGTTCGGTGTGGTGCTGCGGGACACGTCGGTCCAGCGCAGGCCGGCCACCCCGACCACCACCACCGGCGCGACGGGCTTCCGGGCGCCGGCAGCGGCGGCGGACCCGGGCCCACCCGCTGCGTCGGTCCTGGGCGCGGCCGAGGCGGCGGCCGGGCTCAGCAGGCCGAGCAGGACCGCCACGAGCAGGACCAGGACTGCGGGCACGGCACGAGCTCGCGCGGAACTGGGATTCACCCGCCCAGGGTAGATGGCCCGAGCGGTCACGGTGCCCGGACCAGCAGGGCGCCCGCCTGGACACGGACGTCGATCTCGATCGCCCGCCCGAGCGGGTCGCCGTCGACCTGGGCCTCCTCGCCGGCCGGCACGCGGATGCGCGCCCGGCGCGCCTTGGTGTGGTCGATGCGGCCCAGCTTCTCCGGCAGGTCGTTGCGTACCCCGACTCCCTGCAGGGCGATCTCGAACGTCAGCTGGGCCCAGCCGAACACCCCACCACGGACGTCGACGGCGGCCACGTCGAGCACGCCGTCGTCCAGCACGGCGTCCGGTAGCAGGGTGACGCCGCCGGGGAGCATGCCGCAGTTGCCGACCATGATCGACCGGGCGCGCGCCTCGACCGGCGGGCTGTCGTCGAGCTGCAGGGTGGCGCGCATACGCCGGGCCTGGAGGTGCGAGAGCCCCGCCACGAAGTAGGCGACCCAGCCCACCCGCTTCTTCAGGTCCGCGTCCGCGGTGGCGACCATCGCCGCGTCGAACCCCAGGCCGGCGATCACCAGGAAGATGTGCTCGCGCTCCGTGTCCGGCTCGTGGTCGGGCTGGTTGGGATGCTCCCCGTTGCGCGGCGTGTCGGCGAACTCGGTCACCCGCAGCCAGCCGACGTCGATGGGGCGCGTGCGGCCGTGCACGATCACGTCGAGCGCATGGTCCACGTTCGTCAGTGGCAGCTCGAGGTTCCGGGCCAGGAGGTTGCCGGTGCCGACCGGCAGCACACCCATCGGCCTGTCCGAGGCGACCATGGTCTCGGCGACGGCCCGGACCGTACCGTCGCCGCCCGCGGCGACGACTATGTCGACGCCGTCGTCGAGCGCCTGCCGGGCCTGGCCCTTGCCCGGGTCCTCCACCGTCGTCTCGTACCAGAGCGGTTCCGGGAGACCGTTGGCCCTGCAGTGGGCACGCACCTCGAGCGCCAGGCCGCTCGCGCCCTGCTTCGACGGGTTCACGATCACCGCGAGCTGCGGCGCGGCCTGCACGCTCTGCGGCGTCGCCCGGTGCGGGTCACGACGCCGCATCCGTGCCTGCTGCGTCCAGACCCCGATGGCGACGGCAAGTGCCAGCACGGCGACGCTGATCGCGGCAATCCCTAGCCAGACCTGCCACCCCATGGGATCAGGGTACGGGGCACGCGACCAGGCGCCCGCGCATCAGCTGCGGACGTTCGAGCCCGCGTGCCGCACCGCGTCCACCGCGCCGCGCATCTTGCGCGCATTCACGGCCAGCAGGACGTCGCGGTACTGCGCGGCCCGGTGGATCTGCCCCTTGAGGTCGTTCGTCGAGGCACGGTGCTTGAGGTCACAGGGCACCTCGACGGCGACGTACCCCTTGCGCAGCAGGTCGATGGTCATACCGGTCTCGACACCCCAGCCACGCGCGAGCGGCGTGGCCGCCTCGAAGGCCTCGCGGGTGAGGCAGCGCATGCCGGAGAGCGGCTGCGACGGGCTCCAGCCCGTCATCGCCTCGATCGCCCGGCGGGCCGCGCCGACGACCATGCCGCGCCCGCCCGCGCCGGCCTGCTTGGGCAGCAGGGCGATCGCGAGATCGGCCACGCCCTCGCGGACCGGACGGACCAGCGGCGCCGTGTTCACGGCGGTGTCGCCGAGGTCGCCGTCGATGAACATGAGCAGGCGCGGCGGACGACCGTCCGCGTCGCGCATCGCGACGACCGCCGCACCCGTCTCCATCGCGGCGGCCTTGCCGCGATTGTGCGAGTGGCGCACGACGACAGCGCCCGCGGCACGCGCGACGTGCTGCGTGTCGTCCTCGGAGCCGTCGTCGACCACGAGCACGAGGTCGACATGAGGGATCGCGCGCGCAGAGCGCACGGTCGCGGCAATGCGCTCGGCCTCGTCCTTGGCGGGGATGACCGCCGCCACCCGCTGGACATTCTTGCCTGCCTGAGCATTGCCGGGACGCGTGGTCTTCGCGACCGGGAGAGCGTTCACACCTGTCCTGCCTGAAGCGTCGATTTGCCTTGGTGGGTGACCGGATAGTCCTTTGCTTGGTGAGTGCAAAGGTTTACCCCTGGAATCCTACTCCCTTGGTCCGCTAGTTGCCGAAACCTGGACCGCTCGTGACGATCTTCGGTGACTGCCGACGCGTTCCGGGCCGCTCGCGAACGACCGGCCAGGGGGTCCGGACTAACGCAGGGTGACCTGCCGGGAGACGATACCTGCTCTGGCGCGTCGCTCGTTCGCATCAAGCGGCTCCTTGATGGAAAGTGCTTTCGCGAGCTTCTCGCCGAGCTCGGTCGCCGGGCCTTCGAGATCGGCCGCCTCGGTGCCCTTCGGCAGCTCCCAGACGGGCACGACCAGGCCTGACGCACGAAACGCTCCCACGAACCTCCCACCCGCCAGCCCTGACTCGCGCTTTGCGTGCAGACGAGAGAGCGCGTCGATCAGGTCGTCCTCCGGTTCGGGACGTGCCCAGCGCAGGAACTCGCGCGTCATGCTGCACCAGTAGGCCGACTCGACGGAGGACACCTTGACCGTTGGGATCGCGCCGTCGGCGGCGTCCTCCAGGCTCTCCTTGAGCTCCGGTGTGATCTCGGCGCTCGGGTCGAGCCAGAAGTCGAACGTCTCGTGCACGGTGACCTCGAACGGGACGCTCAGGTCGAGCACGTCCTGCAGGCGCGGGCCCGCACCCGGCAGCTCGCCCGACTCGACCGCCGTGCCCGGCTCCAGCTCCAGCGCCTCGAGGAGGGCCGCCGCGAGGTCGCGGCTCACGTCGCCCGTGCTGAGGATGCCCTGCACGGCGAGCAGGATCGCGCCGTCGGCACGGTGCAGAGCGGTCCACGCCCCCGGGAGCAGCGTCACGATCGTGACGTCGCGCGAGCCGTACTCGGCGGTGGTGCGAGCCGTCGCGGTCGCCGACGGGACGATCTCACGCATCGCCACCCAGTCGGTCTCCCCGGGGAGACCTTCGAAGGGCCGGAGCACGAAGTCGGAGGAGGGGTTCTTGGCCATGCGGCGAGTGTATCCGCGCGCATGCTCCCAGATCTGTCCGGCCCGTGATGTTTTCGGAAACTGGTCGGGCGCGGCCGATGATGGAGCGGTGGAACCCTGGCTCGCCGCACACCTGCCCGTGCTCGACCTCGCGCTCGACGCCGTCCGGGCGGTCCGGCGTGCGTCCGCCCGCCTCGTTCCCGACCACCCCGTTCCCGTCCACCCGGATCCGGTCGCCCTGGATCCAGCACGAGTCGCGACGGCCTTCGCCTCCGACCGGGTCTTCGCGCTCGACGGACGCCCCGTCGACGCGTTCGCCCCGCTCTCCGGCTTCTTCCGCACCTCGGACGGCTGGGTCCGCACCCACGCGAACTATCCGCACCACCGGTCACGCCTGACCGCCCTCGTCGGCCTGCCCGACGACGTCGGGCGCACCGCCTTCGCCCAGCGGCTCACCGAGCTCGCGGGGCAGGAGCTGGAGGACCGTGCGGCCGAGCCGGCGACGGGCTCGGAACGGGGCGGCGGCGCGATCGTTGCGCGCGTGCGGACCGAGCAGGAGTGGCGGACATCGGCACAGGGACGAGCGTCGTCGTCAGGCCCTCTGGTACGGACCGCGCAGCGGGCCGAGCCAACGAGTGCACGACGGCGCCGCGTGCCGGCGGCCCCGCAGCGTGGGACGGCACCCCTCGCCGGCGTCCGGGTGCTCGACCTCACGCGCGTCATCGCAGGCCCCGTCGCCACGCGAACGCTCGCCCTGCTCGGCGCCGACGTGCTCCGCGTCGACCCACCGGCCCCCGCGGAGATCGAGTGGCAGCACCTCGACTCGGGGCAGGGCAAGCGCAGCACCGTCCTGGACCTCCGGGACGCGGGAGACCGCCGGATCGCCCAGGAGCTGCTGGACGCGGCCGACGTGCTGGTCACCGGCTACCGGCCGGGCGCGATCGAAGGGCTCGGGCTCGAGGCACCACGCGGCGTCGTCACGGGCAGGGTCTCCGCATGGGGCGACACCGGACCATGGGCCGGCCGGCGGGGGTTCGACTCGATAGTGCAGGCGGCGAGCGGTATTGCCCTGCTGGAGGGCCGGGACGGGGTGCCGGGCGCCCTGCCCGCCCAGGCTCTCGACCACGCCTCCGGCTACCTGCTCGCGGCGGGGATCGTCGACGCGCTCGCCCGTGCGGACGACGGGCCCGGCCTCGACGTGTCGGTATCGCTCGCACGCACCGCGTCCTGGCTGCTGGACCTGCCGGGGCGGGACCCGCTGCACCCGGCCGCGGCGCCCGCGGCGGCGAGCGAGACGGTGACCCACGCCGGGGTCACCACGGCGCGCCCGGCCCTTCCGGAGCACGACGACTACGCGCACCCCGCACACCGGTGGGGCACCGACGCCCCGGCCTGGCGCCCCACACCGTCGAGGTAGAGCCGCGGGGTGAGGGAACGGGTCAGACGCGGACGTGGCTGCGGCGCGCGACCAGGAGCGAGCCGGCGCCGCCGACCACCAGGGCGCCGGCCGCCGCCGTCAGCGCGGCCGCCTCGGCACCGCTGGTGGAGAGCCGGGCCGGTGCATCCAGCGTGACCTCCGCGAGCGTGGACGCCTCCTGCTCGACGGCGCCGGTGCTGTCGGCCGGGACGTAGGCGGTGAACTGGGCCCCTGCGGTGTCGGCCGTCGGCCGGCCCTCCCACTGCTGCCCAGGGGCCTGGACGGCCGCGGGCTCCAGGCTCGCGGACACCTCGGGCCCGGCCTCCTGCACGGGGGCGGCCACCTCGGCCACCACCGGCTCCGCCTTCTCGACGGGGGCGGCCTCCGCTTCGCGGGCGGCGGGCCGCTGTGCGACGTCCTCCGGTTCCGGCGCGGGCGCGGCGGCCTCGTCCAGGTGCTCCCGGATCGCCTCGCGCACCTGTTCGCGCACCTGCTCACGGTCCTGCTCGTCCCAGTCGCCCTGCCAGCCGTCCTGGCCCTGCGCGTCGGTCCGGCTCATGGTCTCGGCACCACGGTCGCAGTCGCCCCGCTGGGACCCGTACTGCGGCACGTCGTAGTTCGGCTCCGAGTAGGTGGCCGGCTCGTACGAGCGCGGGGCTCCGGCGCCCTGCCCGTCGCCACGGTCGTAGCCGCGGTGCTGGCCCCCGTCGTAGCCACGGCCGTCGTCGGCGGAGTGACCGTGGTGCCCGTCGCGGCCACCGCCGTCGTGCGCCATCGCCGGGCTCGCGACGGCGGTCGCCGCGGTGGCGAGCGCGATCGTCGCCACGACACGGGAGGCCGTGGTCTTGGCGACGGACGAAGGCTTGACGGCGGCGTGCTTCATGAGAGCTGCTCCAGCTGGTCGACTACAACTGCCCGGGACCGGGGACGCCACGACGTTACCGGATCGGGAATAGAAGGAAAAAGGGGTGCATCGGAAAAAGCGCCATCGATGGTAACGATCCGGTAACAACAGGCAGATAAATGGAACCTTGGCAAAGCCCCGGAAAACGTAAACAGGGTGGAGCGCCAATGGCGCTCCACCCTGCTACGTCAAGGTCGAAGAGGCTGGGGTCCTCTTGTTCTCAGCTCAGGAGAGACCTCCCAGCAGGCCACCGGTCAGGCCGCTCACGGCGCCGCCGGTCAGACCGTCCACGGTGTCCGTGACGCCACCGACGGTGTCCGTCACGGCGCCGCCGGCGACACCCTTGACGGTGTCGTCCACGGTGTCGACGACGGGCTTGGCGACGCTGCCGACGGTGTCGACGACCGGCTTGGCGACGCCGTCCACGACGACGTCCTTGACGATCGGCTTGGCGACGCCGTCAACGACCGTGTCCTTGACGACGGGCTTGACCACGCCGCCGACCACGTCGTCCTTGACGACACCCTCGACCACACCGCCGAGGACGACGTCCCCGACGACCGGCTTCGCGACGCCGTTCGCGACACCCGGAACCACGTCACCCGTGACGGCGCCGACGGCGCCCGGGACGACGGAGCCCGCCACGTCGCCGACGGCCGAGGTGGCACCCGGGACGACGCTGCCCTGCACGGAACCGACCGCGCCCGGGACGACCTCCGTGGCGACCGGCTTGACGACGCCGTCCACCGCGACGTCGCCCACGACGCTCTCGACGACACCGGCGGCCGGGGTGGTGACCTTGGCCACGACGCCCGGGACGCCGGCGACCACGCCGGGAACCTGCGACACGACGCTGTTCACCACGCCGCCCACGCCACCGAGCACGCCCGGCAGGTTGGCGGTGAGGCCGGCGATCGGAGCGGTCACGCCGCCCAGGACGTTCGGCAGGTTGCGGATCACGTCGGCGACGGTGGACGGCACGCCGTCGACCGTGCTGGTGGCGGTGCCGACCGCCCCGCCGGCGACACCGGTTGCGGTGTTGACCACGCCGCCGGCCACGCCGGTCGCGGTACCCGCGACGCCGTTCACGACGTCACCCTGCAGCGCGCCACCCGCGACCCCACCGACGACGCCGGTGGCCGTGCCGACGACACCCGTCGCGGTGCCGACGACGTTGCCGCCGAGCACGTTCGAGAGAGCCGACCGGGCGGTGCCCGTCACGCCGGTCACGCCGGAGACGGCGGACCCGTCGGCCACGCCACCCACGACGCTCGAGACGACCTGGGGTGCGGCACCCTTGAGGGCACCCGACACGAACTGGGCCGGCTCGTAGTTCGGCGCGAGGGCGGTGGTGGGGGCGATGGAGGCGGGCAGCTTCTTGGCCACCGCGTCGGCCACGGGTGCGGCCTTCGTGAGCTCGCTCAGGTCGATCGACGTCGACGAGAGGGCGGGGAGGTTCGACTTGAGGCCCTCGGCGGTGGTCCCGAGGTCACCGAGCGAGTCGAGCGGCGAGGCCTCTGCGGCCATTGCCGGGGCGGCCATGCTCGTGGCCGCCGTCGCGATGGCGACGGTCGCGATGGTCCGCGCACCCGCCGATACGGTCTTCTTCTTGTGTGCTGCGTGCTTCAAGAGTTGCTCCAGCATCTCGTTGCGCATGAGCGCGTTCGGTCCTTGAGCCACCGAACTTAGCCCTCACCCCCGGGTGAATAAAATCACCCTTGTTACGGTTTGGTAACGATGGCCGAATTGGACCCTAGAAACCGGTCCGTCCCGCTTGTTCCGCCGGTTATCGCGGGAAGCGTTATCGGCGGCGGGAGGGATCGGCGTCTCGGTGGGCGGACGCTTCCATCGTCAGCGCCTCCGCTCCCTCGACCAGAGCTGCCTCGGCGGCCCGCGCCTCGGCGGTCGCCTTCGCCCGGACGTCGACGATCTTGTCGTGCAGCTCGGCGTGCACGCGCTTGCGCACCTCGCGGGCGATGACGTCGACGTCGGCCTCGTCCGGGCCTGGCTCCCCGTGTGCGGCGAGCTCGGCGGTGAGCCGGGCGACGGAGTCGGCGATCTCGGCGACCACCCGGACCTCCGCCTCGTCCAGGAGGGCGATCACCGCGGCGTCGGCCTCCCTGCCCAGGCGGGTCTCCTCGAAGCGCCGGGCGGCCGTGTCCACTATCCGCTGCGCCTGCGCGACGACGTCGTGCGCCACGGCGGGCGCGTGCGCCTTGAGGGTGGCGAGGTCGAAGAGCAGGACACCCTCGACGTCGGCCACGCTCGGGTCGACGTCACGGTGCAGCGCGAGGTCCAGGATGACGAGCGGCCGGGGCTCCGGCTCGTCGCCGGCGCGGTCCGCCGCACGCTCGCGCGCGCGGACCAGCGCGGCGGCATCCAGGACGTGACCGAGGCTCGCCTCCGGCCCACGTTCTCCGACCAGGCCCGTGAGGCGGGTCCCGGCAGGGGGGTGGGCGGGGGCCTCGCCAGGCTCGACCACCGAGGCGGCGGTCTCGACCGCCGAGCCGGCGGGTGCCGTCCCGCCCCGTGCGGCCAGCGCGCGTCCGCGCGCGCCGCTGCAGCTCACCACGAGGTCGGCGTCGGCGAGCGCCTCGACGAGCGAGTCCACCGGCTGCACGCCGTGCGACTCGGCGAAGGCCTCGGCGCGGCCCGACTGCGAGTAGACGCGGATGTCGTCGCAGCCGCGTGCCCGGAGGGCGGCGACGGACGCGCCCGCGTACGAGCCGGTGCCGATCAGCACGGCGCGCGTGCCGTCCCACGGCGGCAGCTCACGTTCGGCGAGATCGAGCGCGAGCGCGACGACGGACCGGCCTGCCGCACCCAGCTCGGTGTCGGTGCCCACCCTCTTGGAGGTGCGGGACGCCGTCTGGAAGAGCAGCTCGAGGGTCTTGGAGGTGGTCTCCTGCTCACGGGCCTCCGCGAGCGCACGCTTCACCTGGCCGGCGATCTCCCGCTCGCCGACGACCATCGCGTCCAGCCCGGACGCCACCGCGAACAGGTGCTCGGTGACCTCTGGCCCGGTGCGGACGGTGAAGCTGCGCGCGGCAACGTCGCCGGTGACGCCGGACGCGTGGGCGACGAGCTCGGCCACATGGCGCGTCGCGTGCCGCACGCTGTCGCCGCTGAGCGGCGCGTCGACGTCGAGGTAGAGCTCGAAGCGGTTGCACGTCGAGATGACCACGGCGCCCGCGACGGGCCCGCACGAACCCACGACGACACGACCCACTGACGACGAACCCGTGGACAGGCGTTCCAGCGCGTCGAGGTCGAGCTCGCGGTGGCTGGCGGTGAGGGAGAGGAGAACCACAGTGCTCCAACTTTATGCACCCCGGCGCGGCAGGGCAGAATCGGTAAGCGTGAAGTCCACCACGATCGCCCCTGCTCATCCGCTCGCCGACGGGCGGACCTCTGCCGCACCTCTGGTGCAGGCCCTCCGAGGTGATCGTCCTGGCCGCACGCCCGTCTGGTTCATGCGCCAGGCCGGCCGGTCCCTGCCCGAGTACCGCGAGGTGCGCAAGGGCACGGGCATGCTCGAGTCGTGCCTGCGGCCGGAGCTCGCGTCGGAGATCACGCTGCAGCCCGTCCGACGGCACGGGGTGGACGCCGCCGTCTTCTTCTCGGACATCGTGGTGCCGCTCAAGCTCGCCGGGGTCGGCGTGGACATCAAGGCGGGGGTCGGCCCCGTCATGGACCAGCCCTACCGCACGGCGGACGACGTCGCCCGCCTCACCTCCCGCACACTCGACGAGGCCGCCCTCGACCCGATCCGGGAGGCCGTCGCGCTGACCGTCGAGGAGCTGGGCGCCACGCCGCTCCTCGGTTTCGGTGGGGCGCCGTTCACGCTGGCCGCGTACCTGGTGGAGGGCCGGCCGTCGCGTGACCACCTGGCCGCACGCACCCTGATGCACGCCGACCCCGCGACGTGGGACGCGCTCGTGACGTGGACCGCCGACCTCACCGGGGCGTTCCTCCGGGCGCAGGTCGAGGCGGGCGCGAGCGCCGTGCAGCTCTTCGACTCCTGGGCCGGCTCGCTGTCGCTCGCGGACTACACGTCACGCGTCGCGCCGTCGTCGGCGCGTGCGCTCGCCTACGTGGCGGACGCCGGCGTGCCCGCCATCCACTTCGGCACCGGCACCGGGCACCTGCTGCCCGCCATGCGCGACGTGCTGGTCGCCGCGGGTCTGGTGGACCACGCGGTGGGCGTCGACTACCGCACGCCGCTCGACGAGGCCGCCGCCCTGCTGCCCGGCGTTCCCCTGCAGGGCAACATCGACCCCGCCCTGCTGGCCGCGCCCTGGGACGTGCTGGAGGCGCACGTGCGCGACGTGGTCGCCCGCGGGACGGCGGCGCCGGGGCACGTGGTCAACCTCGGTCACGGCGTGCCGCCCGAGACGGACCCGACGGTGCTGACCCGCGTGGTCGAGCTGGTTCATTCGCTGTGACCGAGGCGGCTGGGGCAACGATCGCGTCGGTCGATGACCATGCACTTGCTGCCAGGATCAGCCCCCGCGTGGCAGTAAGTGCATGGTCGACGCCGACCGGCCGGGCGGACGGCCTGGTTCGATGAGCGGGCAGGCCGAGGTGGCCGACGCAGGCGGCCCGGGCGAGCGGCTGAGGCCGGTGAGCGGGCAGGCCGAGATGGCCGACGCCGTTGTCGTCGGGGCCGGGATCGGCGGGCTCGTCGCCGCGCACACGCTCGCCGCGCGCGGGCTGCGCGTCGTCGTGCTGGAGACGGCCGACCAGGCCGGCGGGCCGATCCGGGGCGGGGCCTTTGCCGCGCTGCCGGACGTCCCGCTGGACCTCGGCGCCGAGTCGTTCGCGGTGCGGGGCGGGGTCGTCGAGGAGCTGGCGGAGGAGCTGGGTCTGGCCGTCGAGGCACCCGCCGGGCTCACCGCCTGGGGCTACGCCGCCGGGCGGGCGTTCCCGCTACCCGCCGCCGGGGTGCTCGGGATCCCCTCGCGGCCGTGGGCGGCGGACGTGCGACGCGCGATCGGCTGGCCGGGCGTGCTGCGCGGGACGCTGGACCGGGTGCTGCCCGCCCGGTTCGTGGACACGACCGACCTCGGGACATTCGCGCGGTCGCGGCTCGGGTCCCGGGTCGCGGACCGGCTCGTCACGCCGGTGGCGGCCGGGGTGCACTCGGCGCCGCTCGACCGGCTCGACGTCGCCGCCGTCGCCCCCGGGCTGCTGGACGCGTACGCCCGGACGGGGTCCCTCTCGCGGGCGGTGGCGTCGCTGCGGGCCGCCGCGCCCCCGGGTTCGGCTGTGCGCGGGATCGACGGCGGTGTCCACGCGCTGGTGGATGCGCTGGTGGAGCGCCTGGACGTGCGGTTGGGGGCGCGGGTGGTCGGCGTGGAGCGGGCGGACGGTGGGGTAGCGGGCGGCACCGATCCGGCAAGTACCCGGCACACCGACGCCGACTGGCTGGTCCGCACCGAGAACGGCCAGGTGCTACGCGCGCCGCGGCTGGTGCTCGCGACCCGTCCCGAGCTCGGCCCATCGCCCGCGCCCGGCGGGCTCGCCCTGCCGCCCGCTCCCGAGCGCGGCGCCGACATCCGCCTGGTCACGCTCCTGCTGGCGGCGCCGGAGCTGGACGCCGCCCCGCGCGGCTCCGGGATGCTCGTGGCGCCCGGCACCGCGCCGGGCACCGTCCGTGCCAAGGCCCTGACCCACGCGACGGCGAAGTGGCCGTGGCTGGCCCGGCGGGTGCAGGACGCCGTCGGGCCGGGTCGGCACGTGGTGCGGCTCAGCTACGGCCGCATCGGCGAGCCGACGCCGGAACCCACCGCCGAGGAGGCCGCCCGGGACGCGTCGGCGCTGCTCGGCGTCGACCTGACCGGCCGGGTCCTGGACAGTCTCCACCAGCGCTGGGACGGCGCGCTCCCCCCGCCGACGCCTGCTTACCGGGCCGCGGTCAAGGAGTTCGAGCACGCGGTGCTGGCCGAGCCCGGCCTCGACGCGACGGGCGGCTGGATCGCGGGCACGGGTCTGGCGGCGATCGTCGGGCATGCGCGGCGCACCGCCGAGCGGCTCGGCGAGCCCGGAACGGCTCGGAACGGCGCGTTCTGACAGAACGTTCTGACAGTCCGCCAGCAAGGCTGTGAGATACGCCGCCGGGTTTCCTCCAGGCGGGGGTTCGGGTGGAGACTGGGATAGTGACCCCGACCCCCCTCGCCGTCAGCACACCAGGAAGCGTCCCGGGAGACGCCGCGCCGATCCGTCTCGGTACGCGCGCAAGCGCCCTCGCCACCACGCAGAGCGGTCTGGTGGCCAGGCGCCTGGAGGAGCTGACCGGCCGGCCGGTCGAGCTGGTGCACATCCGGACCGAGGGCGACGTGAAGACCGGCAGCCTGGCCAGCCTCGGCGGCACCGGGGTCTTCGTCACGGCCCTGCGGGAGGCGCTGCTCGACGGCCGCTGCGACGTCGCCGTCCACTCCCTCAAGGACCTGCCGACCACCCCGGCGCCCGACCTCACCTACGTGACGCCCGAGCGGGCCGACCCGCGCGACGCCCTGTGCGCGCGCGACGGGCTCACCCTCGCGACGCTCCCCCGCAGGGCACGCGTGGGCACCGGCTCGCCCCGCCGGGCGGCCCAGATCCGCGCCGCCCGGCCGGACCTGGAGGTCGTCGACATCCGCGGCAACGTCGGCACCCGCCTGGGCCGCGCGCTCGGCCCCGACGCCGACCTCGACGCCGTCGTCCTCGCCTACGCGGGCCTGGCCCGGCTGGGCCGCACCGAGGTGATCAGCGAGGTGCTCGACGTCGACGTCGTGGCCCCGGCACCCGGCCAGGGCGCGCTCGCCGTCGAGGTCCGCACGGCCGACCTCGTGTCCCCCGCCGACGCGGCGGGACAGGGCCTCGCCGACGCGATCCACCTGCTCGACCACCGCCCGACCCGCCTGGCCGTGCTCGCCGAGCGTTCGGTGCTGGCGCGGCTGGAGGCCGGCTGCGCCGCGCCCGTCGGGGCCTACGCGACCGTGGCCGGGTCCGCGCTCCGGCTGCGGTCCGTGGTCGCGGCCGTCGACGGTACCGAGCAGATGTCCCGCAGCGGGGAGACGCAGCTCTCCCAGGACGTCGCCCCCGAGGACCTGGACACCGCCGCCCGCGCGCTGGGCGTCTCCGTGGCCGAGCACCTGCTGGCCGACGGCGCGGAGCGGCTCGCACCGCTGAGCGCGACCGTCCCGGAGAAGGCGTGACCGAGGCGGTCTTCCCCGTCGAGCCGGCCGACTCCGCCGGACATCCCACGGTGCTCGTCGCGCGCGCCCCTGGGCGGGCCGCCGGGCTGCTCGCGCTGCTGCGCGAGCGAGGGCTCGACGCGACGGCGGCCCCCGTCATCGAGCGGGCACCCGTCGAAGACCTGGCGGAGCTCGCTGCCGCCCGCGAGCGCCTCGCGCGGGGCACGTACGACTGGGTCGCCGTCACGAGCGTGAACGCGGTGGACGCGCTGCTCGGCCCCGCGACGGGCGACGCCGAGGGGGCAGGGGGCGACACCATGTCGGCGGGGTCCGTTGCGGAGAGTAGACAACGTCTACTCAGAGCAACCGACTCCGCAGCCACTAGCTCCTCCCCGGGCGACACGCCGTCCGCAGGCTTTCCGGCCGACACGCGGTCCGAGGCCGGCCGGGCTTTGGCGGGCCCCGTCCGGTGGGCCGCCGTCGGGCCGGCCACGCGGCAGGCGCTGGCCGCCCACGGGCTGGCCGTCGACCTGGTCCCCGACGTCGCGACCGGAGCCGGGCTCGCGGCGGTGTTCCCCGCCGCGACCGCGGGGGGCACGCCGCGCACCGGCGACCGCACCCCCCGTGTGCTGCTCCCGCTCGGCGACCTCGCTTCCGACACCCTGCGCACGGGCCTCGTCGCCAAGGGCTGGGCGGTCGACGTCGTGACGGCCTACCGGACGGTCACGCGCGAGCTGCCCCCGGACCTGCGCCGGCCGTACGACGTCGTCGTGGTCGCCTCGGGTTCGGCGGCCCGGCAGGTAGCGGCCCAGCTCGGCCCGCAGCGGGTGGTCGCGATCGGCGAGCCGTCGGCCCGCGCGGCCGGCGCCGTCGGGCACACGGTGCTCGCGACCGCCGCCGAGCCGACGGACGAGGCCCTGGCCGACGCCGTGGCCGAAGCACTTGTCAGAACCTGATGGACCTGTCAGACGCTCAGGTCACGCTGGTGACCTGAGCGTCTGACAACTCGACCTCGCCGGAAATGGAAAGTAGGGACACATTGTGAGCTCCACCGGGATCGTGTACCGACCGCGTCGCCTGCGTGCCACACCCGGCATGCGCCGCCTGGTCGCGGAGACGCGGCTGCACCCCGCCGACCTGGTGCTGCCGCTCTTCGTCAAGGAGGGGCTGACCGAGCCCGCGCCGCTGACGAGCATGCCGGGACAGGTGCAGCACACCGAGGAGTCCCTGGTGGACGCGGTGCGAGCCGCACGGGACGCGGGACTCGGCGGCGTCATGCTGTTCGGCATCCCGGCGGTCAAGGACGCGACCGGTTCGCAGGCCGACGCCGAGGACGGGATCCTGCAGCGGGCGCTGCGGGCGGCGCGCAAGGTGCTGGACGAGGTCCCCGCGGGTGCGGCCACCCCTGTCCTCATGGCGGACACCTGCCTGGACGAGTTCACCGACCACGGTCACTGCGGCGTCCTGACGTCCACAGGGGCTGTGGACAACGACACGACGCTCGCCCGCTACGCCTCCATGGCGGTGGCGCAGGCGAAGGCGGGCGCGGACGTCATCTCGCCGTCGGGCATGATGGACGGCCAGGTCGCGACGATCCGCGACGCCCTGGACGACGCCGACTTCGTCGACACCAGCATCCTGGCCTACAGCGCCAAGTACGCGAGCGCCTTCTACGGCCCGTTCCGCGAGGCGGTGGACTCGGAGCTCAAGGGCGACCGCAAGACGTACCAGATGGACTTCGCGAACGCCCGCGAGGGGCTGCGCGAGGCCGACCTGGATCTCGCCGAGGGCGCCGACATCGTCATGGTGAAGCCGGCCGGGTCGTACCTGGACGTGCTGCGCGCGGTCGCCGACCGGAGCGACGTGCCGGTGGCGGCGTACCAGGTCTCGGGCGAGTACGCGATGATCGAGGCGGCCGGCGCGAACGGCTGGATCGACCGGGACCGGGCCGTGCTGGAGTCGGTGACGAGCATCAAGCGAGCGGGCGCCGACGTGATCCTCACGTACTGGGCCCTGGAGATTGCGGAGTGGATCAAGTGACCGAAGCGATCGAGACCCAGGCCCTGCGCCGGGCGCCCGAGGCGAACCACGCGGCGTTCCTGCGTGCGCAGGGTGCGATCCCGGGCGGCGTGAACTCGCCCGTGCGCGCCTACGGCAGCGTGGGCGGCGACCCGAGGTTCCTCGCCTCGGCCAGCGGCCCGTACGTCACCGACGTCGCGGGGCGCGAGTACGTGGACCTCGTCTGCTCGTGGGGTCCGGCGCTGCTGGGGCACGCGCATCCCGAGGTCGTCGCCGCAGTGCAGGACGCGGCCGCACGTGGCCTGTCGTTCGGCGCCCCGACGGTCGCCGAGGTCGAGCTCGCGGAGGAGGTCCGGCGCCGGGTGCCCGCCGCCGAGCGCGTCCGCCTCGTCTCGACGGGTACGGAGGCGACGATGACGGCGATCCGCCTCGCGCGCGGGGTCACGGGCCGGCCGCTCGTGGTCAAGTTCTCCGGCTGCTACCACGGGCACATGGACGCGCTGCTGGCCGAGGCGGGGTCGGGTGTCGCGACGCTCGCGCTGCCGGGTTCGGCGGGCGTCACCGAGGCGACCGCCGCCGAGACCCTGGTGCTGCCCTACAACGACCTCGCGGCCGTCGAGGCCGCGTTCGCGCAGCGCGGCTCGGAGATCGCCGCCGTCATCACCGAGGCGTCGCCCGCGAACATGGGAGTGGTACCGCCCGCCGAGGGGTTCAACGAGGGGCTGCGGCGGATCACGGAGGCGCACGGCGCGCTGTTCGTCATGGACGAGGTGCTCACCGGCTTCCGCGTGGGCCCGTCCGGCTGGTGGGGGCTCGAGAACGAGGCCATCCGGGCCGCCGGGGGCGACGGCTACACGCCCGACCTGTTCACGTTCGGCAAGGTGGTCGGCGGCGGCATGCCGGTGGCCGCGCTGGGCGGGCCCGCGTCGATCATGGACCACCTGGCGCCGCTGGGACCCGTGTACCAGGCGGGGACGCTGTCGGGTAACCCCGTGGCGGTCGCTTCCGGCCTGGCGACCCTGCGGCTGGCCGACGACGCCGTGTACGCCCACGTGAACGAGGTGTCCCGGGTGCTGTCGGACGCCGTCGGCGACGCGCTGTCCGCCGCGGGCGTCGAGCACCGCGTGCAGCGGGCCGGCTCCCTGTTCTCGGTGTTCTTCGGCCCGCTGGCCGCGGCGTCGGGCGTACGCGACTACGCGCAGGCCCAGGCCGCCGAGACCTACCGGTACACGCCGTTCTTCCACTCGATGCTGGAGTCCGGGGTCAACCTGCCGCCGTCGGTCTTCGAGGCCTGGTTCGTCTCCGCCGCGCACGACGACGCGGCGGTGTCACGCATCCTCGACGCCCTCCCGGCGGCAGCCCGCGCGGCGGCGGCGTCCGCCGCCTGACCCCGGGGGCCCCGCACGACGGCCGGCTGTCCGTGGGGAGACCTCCCCACTGACCGCTATGCCATGTTCTGTCACAATCTGCGAGCCCTGCGCACCGTGCGCAGGGTTCGAGATGAGGGAACGAAACATGGTCTTCTTCGGCTGGGGCAGCAAGAGCAAGACTGCGCCGCTCGACGCGGGGCGAGCCCTGGTGCTGCAGTACTCGTACTTCCACCTGTTCTGGCTGCTCCGGGTCTCGTGGGGCCTGAGGTACAGCCTGGCGACAGCCACCGAGGCCGGGTGGGCGACGCGGCCGCTCTCGGACGAGGAGGCCATGCACCTCGACGCGCCGAACAAGCTCACGCTGAACCTCTGGTGGCGGTGGGGCCTGGTGCTCTGGGCAGCGGTGGCCGTCGTCGCCATCGTCATCGGCAACCTGACGCGCTGACCGTCACGCCACGGCGGGGACCGTCTCCGGCCACGTGAACCACGACTCGGGGACGGCCTCGTCGAGACGGCGCAGGGCGTTCTCCGCGAGGATCCCGGTGGCCAGCAGCCCTCGTGCCACCATCTGCCCGACCACGCCCGCGCCCGTCGCGTTGAAGTGCGTGTTGTCGTCGAAGCCGTCCGCGGTGTGCAGGAAGTTGAGCCGACTGCCCTCGGGCCCGAGCTGCTGCCACCGCGCGATGGTCTGCGCGGTGAGGTCGATCAGGGGAACACCCTCGGCCGCCGCGAGCGCGCGCATCGCGTCCGGGTAGTGCCCGTGGGTCGCGACGGCGTTGCGGTCGTCGTCGAACCGCCACCGTTCCGTAGGGGTGAGCAGCACCGGCACGGCGCCCCGCTGCCGCGCGCCGTCGACGTAGAGGCGCAGGAACGACTGGTAGGTGGTCCACGGGTCGGTGCGCACCCGCGGGTCGGACTTCTCGTCGTTGTGCCCGAACTGGACGAGCAGCACGTCGCCGGCACGGAGGTCGGCCAGGATGCGGGCGAGACGCCCCTCCTCGACGAAGCTCCGGGAGCTGCGCCCGTTCATGGCGTGGTTGAGCACCTCCGTCCGGGCCGCGACGTACCAGGGCAGCGCCATGCCCCAGCCGGTCTCGGGGGCGGCGGCGGCGTACTTCTGCGCGGCGGTCGAGTCGCCCGCGACGTGGATCCGGAGCGGTTGCTGCTCCCGTGCCGTCCGGACGACGGCGCGGCCCGCGGGCTCACGCGCGGGAGCGGCCGCGGGCGCCGCGCTCGCCGTCGTGAGAGCGAGCGGCCCGGCGACGAGCGCGGCGAGCATGAAGCGACGGGTCATCGGGGCGGCCATGCCTGTGGGTGCCTCTCGTGCAAGAACCTGGGGTGTCCAGGACGAAAGATAGCCGATCTACCTGCGGGGTCAGTCCCGTTTCTGCGACTCTGGCCTGGGCATTTGACTGATTACCCCGCCGGGGTATCTGATTGAGAGATGACCGAGGCGACTGAGACCACCGAGGCGGCAGTGGTCGCCGACCGGCAGCATGACCACCATGACCCGCACCCTGACCCGGTCGGTTCGCACGACGAGCCGCACGGCTACGCGTCCGACAAGCCCGCGTACCTCAAGCGGATGCGTCGTATCGAGGGGCAGGTGCGCGGCATCGCGCGCATGATCGACGAGGACGTGTACTGCATCGACGTGCTCACCCAGGTGAGTGCCGTGACGAAGGCCCTGCAGGCGGTGAGCCTCGCTCTGGTCGAGGATCATCTGGGGCACTGCGTGGTGGACGCGGCCAAGGCGTCCGACGACGACGGCGCCGCCAAGGTCAAGGAAGCCGCCGAGGCGATCGCTCGCCTCGTCCGCATGTGAACGCCCATCAGCCCGCCATCAGAGGAGACGACATGACCACTGTGACCAAGCTTGCCGTGACCGGTATGACCTGCGGGCACTGCGTGTCCGCCGTGACCAACGAGCTCAAGGGCGTCCCGGACGTCCAGGACGTCAGCGTCGAGCTGCACGCCGGCGACACCTCGCTGGTGCGCGTGATCTCCAAGCTGCCCCTCGCCGAGGCGCCGCTGCGCGACGCGGTGGACGAGGCGGGCTACGACGTGACCGACGTCGAGGTGCTCGAGAACGCGGTGGCCGCCGAGTCGGCGGCACAGGCCCCGGCCCGCCAGGCGAACCGGTCGCTGCCGATCATCTCGTCCTGACCGTTCCGAAGCCGGACCGGCCGTCACCCCCTTTCGAGGCCTGGGTTTCTCCGTCCTGAACCGATTCAAGACGGAGCAACCTAGACCTCGAGGACGACCGCGTCCGACACCCCCCATTCCCAGGAGAACCGTGACTGTCGCTGAAGCGCCGCATCTCGTCGGCGAGGTCGAGCTCGCCGTGTCCGGGATGACCTGCGCCTCGTGCGTTGCCCGGGTCGAGCGCAAGCTCAACCGGCTCGACGGGGTCGCCGCCACCGTGAACCTGCCCCTGGAGTCGGCGCACGTCGTGCTGTCGGAGGCGGTCACGGACCAGGACCTGGTCGACGCCGTCGAATCCGCGGGGTACGGCGCGCGGGTGACGCGGCGGCGGGTGGTGAACGGGTCGAGCACGCCCGAGGAGGCGACGGCCGGCGGCGAGCCGCGCGCCGGAGCCGGCGGCGAGCCGGACGCGGCCCCAGCGGTCGGCACCGAGTACCGCGGCGACGACCTGCTCCACCGGCTGCGCGTCTCGGCGGCGCTGACGGTCCCGGTGCTGCTGCTGTCGATGGTTCCGGCGCTGTCGTTCCCTGGTAGTGAGTGGGCGGTCGCCGCCCTGGCGCTGCCCGTGGTCGCGTGGGGTGCCTGGCCGTTCCACACCGCGGCCGTGCGGGCCGCCCGGCACGCGAGCTCCACCATGGACACGCTCGTGTCCATCGGCGTGCTCGCGGCGACCCTGTGGTCGCTGTGGGTGCTGGTCGCCGACACGCTCCGGCCCGCGGGCGACGGTGCGGGTTCCGGCCTGTACTTCGAGGTCGGCGCGGTGGTCACCACGTTCCTCCTGGCCGGGCGGTATGCCGAGCACCGGTCCCGCCGCCGCGCCGGTGACGCCCTGCGCGCCCTGCTGAGCCTGGGCGCCAAGGACGCGGAGCGCATCACGCTCGGCCCGGACGGCACACCCCTGCGCCTCGCCGACGGCGGCTGGCGCACCACCGCGGTGCCCGTCGCGGCGCTGCGGGTCGGGGACGTGTTCGCGGTCCGCCCCGGCGGGACGGTCGCGACGGACGGGACGGTGGTCGAGGGCGCCTCAGCGCTCGACACCTCCCTGGTCACCGGCGAACCGGTGCCGGTCGACGTGACGCCCGGCGACGACGTCGTCGGCGGAACGGTGAGCACCTCGGGACACCTGCTCGTGCGCGCCACGCGCGTGGGCGAGGACACGATGCTCGCCCGGATCGGGCAGCTCGTCGCCAGGGCGCAGACGGGCAAGGCCCCCGTCGCGCGCCTCGCTGACCGTATCTCCGCCGTGTTCGTGCCGGTCGTGCTCGTGCTGGCCGTGCTGACGCTGGCCGGCTGGCTGGCCCTGACCGGCGACGTCGAGGCGGCCTTCACCGCCGCCGTCGCGGTGCTGATCATCGCGTGCCCCTGCGCCCTGGGGCTGGCCACGCCGACGGCGATCCTGGTCGGCACCGGCCGCGGCGCCCAGCTCGGCGTGCTGATCCGCGGGCCGGAGATCCTGGAGAGCACGCGCCGCGTCGACACGGTCGTGCTCGACAAGACCGGCACCGTCACCGAGGGCCGCATGCGGGTGGTCGACGTGTGGGGCGCCGGACGACGGCCCGCGGCGGTCGAACCCGCATCCCCGGTCGGTGAGCTCGTCGACACGGACGCCAACCACCTCACCGACGCCCAGGACGTGCTGCGCCACGCGGCCGCCGTCGAGTCCCTGAGCGAGCACCCCATCGCGCGGGCGATCACGGCAGCGGGACGCTCCGCCGGCGAGCCGGAGACCGGGACGCCGCTCGAGGTCACGGGCTTCATCGCCCACCCGGGCGGCGGCGTCGAGGGTCTCGTCCGGCGTGCGCACTCCGGCCTGGCCCGCGGCGGGGCGCTGAACACCCGCCGCGTCCTGGTGGGCCGCCCCGCCTGGCTCGTCGAGCAGGGGGTGACCGTCCCGGAGGAGGTGCGTACCGCCGTCCGGCAGCAGGAGGAGGCCGGAGCCACCGCTGTGGCAGTGGCCTGGAACGGGGCCGCCCGCGGGGTGATCGCGCTGCGCGACCCGGCCAAGCCGACGTCGGCGCGGGCGGTGGCCGAGCTCCAGGAGCTTGGCCTGCGACCGTACCTGCTGACCGGCGACTCCGAGGGTGCGGCCCTCGTCGCGGCGCGCGCCGTCGGCATCCCCGACGCCGACGTCGTGGCCCGCGTGCTGCCCGCGGACAAGGCCACGGTGGTGGCCCGGCTCCAGGCCGAGGGCCACACGGTGGCGATGGTGGGCGACGGCGTGAACGACGCCGCCGCGCTCGCGACGGCCGACCTCGGTCTCGCGATGGGCACCGGTACCGACGTCGCGATCGAGGCGAGCGACATCACGCTGGTCCGCGGCGACCTGCGGGCCGCCGCGAGCGCCGTACGACTGTCCCGGAAGACTCTGCGGGTCATCAAGCAGAACCTGTTCTGGGCGTTCGCGTACAACGTCGCGGCGATCCCGCTCGCGGCGGCGGGCCTGCTCAGCCCGATGATCGCGGGCGGCGCGATGGCGGCGAGCTCGGTACTGGTGGTCCTGAACTCCCTCCGCCTCCGCCACACGACCTGAACCCATCGTTGAGTGCGGACTATTTGTGGCTTCGGACGGTCCGAACCCGCAAATAGTCCGCACTCAACGGTTGGGTCAGCGGAAGCGGCGGCCCTCGTCGTTGCGGTAGGCGACGATCGCGAGCACCACGAACAGCAGCGTCCACCCGGCCAGGACGGGGACCGCCAGGGCATAGGCCTCCGCGCCCGTCGTGGCCTGCACCAGCAGGTCGCGGCCGGCCCGCGTGGGCGTGGCCATCGAGATCGCGTCGAGCCAGCCGGGGAACATCTGCGGCGGCAGGAACAGCCCGCCCGCGAAGGCGAGCGGGAACAGGATGATCTGCACGACGGGCAGCGCCGCCTTGGCCGACAGCGCGTACCCGATCGCCATGCCGAGCAGCACGAACGGCACGGACACGGCGAGGATGGTCCCGATGCCGGTGAGAAGCTGCCCCGGTGTCACCGTGGCGGCCGTGAACAGCCAGCCGATGAGGATCAGGGGCAGCAGGCCGAACAGCGAGAAGATCCCGCCGTTCAGCACGCGCGCCACCATCTGGGGACCGGGCCCGGCGGGCAGCGACCGCAGGTACGGGTAGAACGGGAGCTGCCGGTCCTCGGCCACGCCCAGCCCGTAGGTGAACAGGCTGGCCGAGCAGACGGCGAACAGCCCGAGGCCCGCGACCGCCGTCGTCGCGAAGAGGGGGTTGCCCGCGACCGCCGTCTGCGGCACGACGAAGAAGAACATGGACAGCGACGGGAACAGCACGTTCCCGAGCACCGCGATGGGGATCCGGACGGTCTCCAGGAACTGGTACTTCAGGTGCAGCCAGGACAGCCTCAGGAAGGGCTGGGTCCGGGCCTGGGGCTGGTGCTGCGTGGTCGCGCTCATCGCAGCGCTCCTTCCGTGTTCTCGTGGTTGACCAGCTGCCCGAACGCCTCCTCCAGGGACGCGCCCCGGATCTCCAGGTCGCGGAACTCCGCGCCGGACGTGACGAGCTCGCGCACGAAGACGTCCGAGTCGGGGACGAGGCGCTCCTGCCTCGTCCCGGCGGCGTCGGTGAACTGCACGCGGCGGGCGCCGACCCGGGAGAGGATCGTCGCGAGGGAGTCGTCGGCCAGCACCTTGCCGTGGTCGATGACGACGACCCGTTCGGCGAGCGCCTGCACCTCCTCCAGGTAGTGCGAGGTGAGCAGCACCGTCCCGCCCCCCGCGTGGTACTCCCGGATCGCGTCCCACAGCGCGGTGCGGCCGGAGACGTCGAGCCCGGTGGTCGGCTCGTCGAGCAGCACGACGCTCGGGCGGCCCACCAGGGACATGGCGACGGCGAGCCGCCGCTTCTGCCCGCCCGACAGCGAACCGGTCTGGCGCTTGCCCAGGTCGGCGAGCCCGAACTGCTCCAGCAGCTCGTCCGTCGGCACGGGGTCGGGGTAGTGGCCGCCCACGAAGTCGACGACCTCGCGCACCCGCAGCGTCGCGGGCAGGCCCGTCTCCTGCGGGGTCAGGCCGAGCACCGTGCGCGCCCGGGCGTCCCGCGGGTCACGGCCGCCCAGGCGCACCGCTCCGGCGTCGGGCCGCCGCTGGCCGCTGACCAGCGAGAGCAGCGTGGACTTGCCGGCCCCGTTCGGGCCGAGCATGCCCACCAGCTCGCCGCGCCCCACCTCCAGCGACACGTCGTCGAGGGCGACGACGTCGCCGAAGCGCCGCGTCACACCACTGACCTCTACGGCGCTGACAGTTACCGCGCTCATCCCTGCACTCCCTTCAGAAGGTCCATCAGCGCCGCCTGGTAGTCCGCGAACGCGGTGCGGCCGGTATCGGTGAGGGCCAGGTAGGTCGCGGGCATCCTGCCCTCGTGGGTCTTGGTGACCCGCACGTACCCGGCGTCCTCCAGCTTGCGCAGGTGGGTCGACAGGTTTCCGGCGGTCATGTCGAGCAGCTTCCGCAGCTTGGGGAAGGCGACCTCGTCCCCACGGCCCAGGGCCGCGAGCGAGGCGACCACGCGCAGGCGGGCGGGGGCGTGGATGACGGGATCGAGCTCGTCAGGCATCCCGCCCACCGCCCTCCGTCCGCTCTCCGGTCCCGGGTGATCGACGACGCGCGCGGATCACCTGCTCCACCACGACCATGGCCAGGAACCCACCACCGCCCGCCACGGCCATCACGAGGTAGGTGCTCGGCATCCCGGCGAACGCGGCGAGGACCGCCGTGACCAGCATCCAGCCGCCGATGGCGTACATCCGGGTCTCCTCGAAGAGCATGCCGCCCGCGAGGTACAGGATGCCGACGATCACGCACGCGAAGCCGTTCGCGGCGATCGCCTGGACCTCGGTCGACGCGCCCGCGTCACCCATGGCGCCCAGCAGGACGCCGAAGGCCATGAACGCGAGGAACCAGGTCCAGCCGTACATCGCGCCGACCCGGGCGCTCGCACCGCGCGTGCCGGAGGTCCGGGTGACGCTGTGCACGACGGTGAGCCCCGTCGCGCCGACGATGCACCCGGCGAGCACCCAGCCGGCCCAGGCCGCCGGCACGCCCGTGTCGCGGGCCGTCGACCACATGGCCAGGTAGCCGATCAGCCACGCGAGTCCCCAGGCGCCGAACAGCACGCGACCGTCGGGTTCGGTCGCGTCCCGTGCCGCCTCCTGCTGCTGCCGGATCACCCGCAGCATCTCGGCGGGGTCGAGGCCCGCCGCTTCTCCCTGGCCCTCAGGTCTGTCCGACGTCGGGTCGCTCGCCATGATGTCTACCTCACCTCTCAAACCGGTTTGTCCTGCAAACCAGTTTGCCCGACCTCCGGCGGAAGCACAAGGATGACCATGCAGTTGCTGCCAAGATCGCGGCCTGCCTGGCAGCAGCTGCATGGTCACCCTCGTGCTCGCGACCCCGGATTAAGCGTGGAGACCGCCCGTCCCGCGCGATAGGTTCCCGGCGTGACGGATGACGAGAAGACCACGCAGCCAGGCAGCACGACGGACACCCAGAAGAAGCCCGAACCCACCGACGACCTCGTCACCACGCGGCACACGCTGCACACCCCGCAGGGCGACCTGGACTACTCCGCGACGACCGGCCGGGTGGTGCTGCGCCAGGAGGTCCACAAGGACGAGAAGTACGACGGCCGCAAGCCAAAGGCCGAGGTCTCGATCACGTACTACACGCTCGAGGGCACCGACGTGACGCGCCGCCCCGTGACGTTCGCGTTCAACGGCGGCCCCGGCTCGTCGTCGGTCTGGCTGCACCTGGGCCTGCTCGGCCCGCGCCGGGTCGACTCGGGCGACGTCGGCAACCTGACCGCCCCGCCGTACGGGCTGGTCGACAACCTTGAGACCCTGCTGCACGTCTCCGACCTCGTGTTCATCGACCCGGTCTCGACGGGCTACTCGCGCGCGACCGAGGGCGAGCAGGCCAAGCCGTTCCACGGGTTCACGGGCGACCTCGAGTCGGTCGGCGAGATCATCCGCCTGTGGACGAGCCGCAACGACCGGTGGATGAGCCCCAAGTTCCTGATCGGCGAGTCGTACGGCGGTACCCGCGGGGCGGCGCTGGCCGAGTACCTGCAGCAGCGCTTCGGGATGTTCTTCAACGGCGTCATGCTGGTGGCTCCTGCGCTGAACCTGGAGGCCCTGTTCGACGGCGAGCACTCCAACCTGCCGCACCCCCTGTTCCTGCCGCTCTACGCGGCGACCGCGCAGTACCACGGCCTGCTCGGGGACCGCACGATGGACGACGTCGTCGCCGAGGCACGCGACTGGGCGGACACGTACGCCTCGGTCCTGGCCCGCGGTGCCCGCGTGCCCGACGACGAGCGCGCAGCCGCCGTCACGAAGATCGCCTCCCTGACCGGGCTCAGCGAGGACTACGTCGACCGGGCCAACCTGCGGCTCGAGCACACCCGCGTCTACGCGGAGCTGCTGCGCTCGCGCCGCCTGGTCACGGGCCGCCTGGACACCCGGTTCACCGGGCCGGCGGACCACTACATCCACGAGCAGATGCCGTACGACCCGTTCATGTCCGCCACGTCGGGGCCGTACACCGCGGCGCTGCACCACTACCTGCGGGGCGAGCTCGAGTACGAGAACGACGCGATCTACGAGGTGCTGTCCCGCCAGGTGCACCCCTGGTCGTACAAGGAGTTCGAGGGCCAGGCCGTCGACGTCGCCGACAAGCTGGCGACGGCGATGATCATCAACCCGCACCTCCAGGTGCACATCGCCATGGGCCGGTACGACGGCGGCGTCCCGGTCGAGGCCATCGAGTACAGCCTCGACCAGATGGCCATCCCGGCGTCGTACCGCGACCGCATCGAGACCCGGGTGTACCCGGCGGGCCACATGATGTACATCCACCAGGAGTCCCGGCTGGCCCAGTCGGCGGACCTGGCGGCGTTCGTCCGCCGCGCGTCAAACCGCTGACCCACGCCCACCCCCGACCCGCGCGCCTTCATGCTCCTGCGCAGCTACATCCCGACGGCCGTACGCGTCGAGGTCACCGACCCGGCCGACCC